>QHXS01000027.1 GCA_003223975.1 Acidobacteriota bacterium | reverse complement strand
TCGGGATAAGCCCACACGATCGTCGGAAGGCGGGTTCCGTCTTTATAATTCGGCGGCAGGTAAAGCGTAAAGGATAGATCGACGCCGTCTGCGCGTTTGTACTTCACAAGCTGTTTGGTAATTCCCCGAAGCTGCGGTGCAGGGTCTTTGAAATCGGTAATTGCACGCGATGCCGTCGCCGTACGCATAAAGATGTTGGGCGGAGCGGTAACGGTTTCTTTTCGCGTGAAGAAGTTCTGTCCGTTGTCGTCGATCATTCCTGCGAACGATTCATATTCTTCAGCCCCGGAGCGAAAGATCTCGTCGACCTTCAGCGTCTTTAAGTTCATCCGGCGAAAGAACGGCCGGTCGCCTTGTGGCGATGCACCGTTGCCGAACAGGAAGATCTCATCGCCGTTTTGACGAACAACCGTAACGCCATTCGGAAGCTGCTTTGTTACCGGCGTACCGATATCGTTGTAACGGTCGTTGACGTTGAGATCATAGACGACCTTTGAGACCGAAGGATTGCGGTAATCGGTGACGAACATCCGACGTTTCTGCGTATCGCGGTTGAAATCGTAATAAAACATCAACCCGTCGCGTTCCCCAAAGGCACGGCCCTGAAATCGGTTCTGGATCTGCAGCATTTCTGTCGGCGAACCGTTGAAAGGCGCGGGCAGTTTCATAACCTTGTCGCGGAACGCTGCCTTGGTTCGCGGATCGCCGCCGTCGAGGGCCTCGGTCCAGATGAGCGTCGCGGGTTCCACTGGGATCCAGCCGACCTGTCGGGGCCCGGTCTGAACGCCGCCGCTCGGGATGCTTTCCTGAAGCGGAACATCTGGGAACTTTTGCACGACCTTGCCGCCAGAGTCCCAGACCTCGACCTGTTTCGGAAAACGGTTCGAGGGAACCTGGTACGAATACGGCCTTTGGACACGCGAAACATATACGTATTTACCATCCGGCGAGAAACTCGCGTCCGCAAAGATCGCCGGTTGGCCGATATTGCGAACCTTGCCGTTAACATCGATCAAAGCAAGCTGTGAGGTCGCGTAATATTCGTAAAGCTTTTCGTCATTCGGCGTCTTGAGAAGGTCCTGAAATGTGACGATCGCCCCACGGCGGCCAGTGGTTTCCTGAATGTTCGGTTCACTAGGAGTCAGGTTTTGATACGCCGGTGCCGGGCCGCGGCTCGCCGGGACTAACATTGCCGAAAGCTCGTTCGAATTTTCCCAGCCGAACCCGCCGAACGCCGTATTCACGTAAACGTTTTTGACCCTATTTGCCTTGCCTGTCGAGGGGTCAGCGATCCAAAGTTCAACACCGCTGCTCGTCACGTTGCCGAACGCCGCATGCTTCCCGTCCGGCGCCCACTGAAGGTTTATTATCTTCGCTCCCTGCGGAACTGCGAGCTCGATCTCTTTGCCGTCGGCGACATTTTTGAAGCGAACGCTCACAACGTAGAACTGCAAATGCGGGCCGTTAGTGTTCGGGTTCACACGCGTGCCGGCGAGCCGCAACATCGGTTGAGCGAGATCGGAGATCGGCGGATAACGAAGAGGAACCTGGATCGCGATCTTCTCACGCGTCGGCGAGATCGACGTGCCCGGGATCGCCGGAGCGTTGAGCACGTCCATTATTTCCTTCGGCGGCTGTTTGTAACTTCCCTGTGCGGCGGCGAGCGAAGCGACAGCACATACGAACAAAAAGGCGGTGACTATGCAAGTTTTCGTGTTCATGATCTTTGTTCCCTCAATCTTTTGATAACTTTTGCTGCGATCGCCGGAATCGGTTCGCGGTCATTCGCGTGATTTTCGGTGAAAATCACCAATACAAATTTCAGGCCGTCGGATGTTTCGATGTATGCCGCGTCGTGCCGCGATTTGCTTGTCCAGCCAGCCTTGGACCAAAGGCTTACGCCTTCTAACTTGCCATCGATGATCGCTTTACCGGTGAATCCGGTCGACTGGTCGTCGTTATCGGCCGTCTTCTTCGATGGATCGCGTTTCATCAGGGCGAGCATCGCCTCGCTGCGTTCGGGCGTGACCATTCGACGCAACGCGATCTCAGACAGAAGCCGTGCGACCGCATTTGTCGTAAGCATGTTGCGGTTCTGGCCCTTATAGGCACGCGATTGCTGCTCGATGCCGTATGCGTCCTCGCAAAACGTTTTTTGATTTACGTTGATGTTCTCGTAGCCAAGCGACGAGTAAAAGCGGTTGACTCGGTTTCGCTTGTACTGCCAGGCTTCGAACTCTTTTTGCGGCAACTCCGCACCGCTCGACGTGTCCGTCAAAACGTCGAGGATGTACTGCGTTGCTTCGTTCGACGAATCGACGATCATATCGTGAAGCCCGCGTTCAAGCTCTTTTGTCAGGGTTACTTTTTTATCTTCAAGCTGACGTTCGAGCGCGGCCATGTAGAACATCTTCACCACGCTCGCGGGATATATGTTTCGATCGCCGTTTATGTTCGCCCATTTCAAATTTGCGGGATCGCGAAGATCGATCAGGGTCGCAGCAAGTTCCTCGGGCTTGAAGTTTCCAGAACTTACGACCTCATTCACCGACTGGCTTAAGATCGACTGAAGATCCCTAGAATCAGCCAGCGTTAGCGGCGAATAACTTGCTGGCCGGACGATCTCTTTGCCATTCTTTTGAGCCTGTATGATGGACGTGGAAATACTTATACAAGCAAGAACGACTCCTAGCGTGAAAAGTGAGAAGCGATTCATAGTGAAAGATGGGGTTTTGAGATTAACTTTGTTCAGAGTATAAACGAATAGCATTTTGCTTAAAAGCTGGTTTTCGAAAAACACCAAATGACGGAAGAGAAACTCGTTCGCGGCATCGGCCGCTGGGACCTGACCGCGATCGTGATCAACTCGATCATCGGGGCCGGTATCTTTGGCCTGCCCTCCAAGGTGTTTGCCCAAATAGGTTCGTACAGCTTATACGCATTCGCAGCATGCGCACTTATCATCGGGCTGATCGTCCTCTGTCACGCCGAAGTAGGCAGTCGGTTTTCCGCGACGGGCGGAGCATATTTGTATGCAAAAGAGGCCTTCGGGCCGACGGCCGCATTCGAAGTTGGATGGCTTTACTGGATCGTGCGAATGGCGACGTTTGCTGCGAACGTGAATCTTTTCGTCACTTACACGGGAGTGTTTTGGCCTTCTGCAGCCGACCCGATGAACCGGATCGTGATCATCGTCGCCGTTTTGGGATTGCTGACGCTGATAAATATTGTAGGCGTGCGACAAGCCACAATTTTTACGAATGTCGTCACCGTCGGAAAACTGGTCCCGCTGCTGCTATTTGCTGTGATCGGACTCTTTTATCTGCAGCCGCAGAATTTCAATTTCGATGTCGTGCCACAATACACGTCTTTCTCAAGTGCGGTGCTGATATTGATCTATGCGTTTGTGGGATTTGAGGTCGCCGTCATTCCCGCAGGCGAAATGAAGGATCCTCAAAAGAACCTGCCGTTTGCCCTCTTTTTCGCTCTAGCTGCTGTCACCGCACTCTATATTTTGGTCCAAATCGTGAGTATAGGAACGTTGCCCGGCCTTGCAACGTCGGAACGGCCCTTGGCCGACGCCGCGACAGGTTTCATCGGGCCGGCAGGAGCGATGCTTATCGCAGCAGGTGCGTTGATCTCTATTCTGGGTAATCAAAATGTCGGGCTCCTCGGCGGGTCTCGAATTCTTTACGCAATGGGTGAGCGCGGTGAACTGCCGGCCTTCCTTGCGAAAACCAGCGAAAAATTCAGGACGCCGCATGTCGCGATCTTAGTCAACGCCTTGATCATTCTGGTCTTTGCTACGCAGACTTCGTTTCTTGGAGCCCTCGGCATAGCGACTATCACCCGTCTAATGATCTTTGCGACCACATGCTTATCACTAATTGTTTTCAGAAGACGCAGCGACATACCGCAGGCGAAGTTCACGGCTCCGTTTGGCGTCGCTTCCGCAATCCTTTCCATTGCCTTGATCGTGTGGCTATTGACGAACGTCGATTTTGGAAAAGAAGGTCTGCCTATCATCGTCGTAGCGGCAGTCGGTTTGATCCTTTATCTTTTCTACCGGTACTATCGCAGATCGAAAACCGAGATCATGAAAAATAAATCTATTTGCATTCTGGTTATTGGGTTGTGCTCTCTTTCGGCGGCGGCGCAAAGCTCGATCGTGCCAATCGTCGAGCTTAAATTTCGCGGCCTTATGGGCGGCGTGCAAAACGGAAAATGGATCGCTGCGGCGAGAGTCGCTCCGAAGTTGAAGAAGGAAACTGAATTTGTGCTCGTCGGGCGAAACGGCGTCGAAGAGGGCGGCGTAACGATGGGCAAGAAAGGCGAGAAGGAAGACGTGTGCCAGGATTTTACCCGATTTGATTTTGAGCTCGAGCAAGACCACGGAGTTGCGATCGGATCGTCGGCGAAATGGGATCCGGTGCCTCGCATTCCAAAACCGATCGACTTAAATAACGCGACTTATAAGACTGTTGTCGCGAATTACCTTAAGAAAAAAGGCATCGCAAAGACGACCATCAAACTTACCGAGGCGTTTCGCGTCGACTTGGAGGGCGACGGCGTCGAGGAAATTATTTTGGCTGCGACGTATTACAAAAAAGGGCTTGATGCGAGCGCAGCGGTCGGTGATTACTCGGTTGTGCTTGTTCGCAAGGTGGTTGGGAAAGTCGTTACAGATCATATGCTTACAGGCGATTTTATTCTGAAGAAGATCGATTTCGGGGCACCGAGCGAGCATCACATTTCGGCGATCGCGGATCTGAACGGCGACGGCAAGATGGAGGTCGTTCTGTACGGTTTTTATTACGAAGGCGACTTTGCCAGCGCTTACGAAATGCGTGCCGGAAAGCCCGTGATGATAAAGGAATTTGAGATCGGGTGCGGCGTTTAGAAGATTCCGTCGCCCAGGAAGTTTTCTCTAAGCCAGCTTATCGTGTCTTGCAAAGTTTCTTGTGGGTCGCGTGGCTCGAATCCTAATTTCTCTTTCGCCTTCGCCGAATCGAAATACCAAAAATGTTCCGCCTGCTCGACCTCCCTTGTTGCTACAGGCGAGGCCTTGCCCCAATTCTTGAAAACAGATTCGATGATCGACGATCCGCCGACCGCGATTCGCCTCGGAACTTTTATCATCGGCGCCGAAACGCCTGACAGCCGCTCGAGTCTTCCGAAGAATTCCGCGAACGACATGTTCGCCGAGCCAAGAAGATATTTTTCCTGATGCTCACCTTTGTCGAGCGCGGTGATGAAGGCCGCCGCAGCGTCGCGTGCATCGACAATACTGAGGCCGCCGCCCGGGCAATAGGGAATTTTTCGGCCTAGAAAATCGAGCACGATCTTTGTCGAGCTTCGGATTCATTATGACGAGCTTTCGCCCATCGCCGTCGAAGTTTTCGAGAGCGGCGCGCTCTTGATAATATTTCGACGCGTAATACGCCCATTGCGAAATGATCTCGACCGGCTGTGGATAGGTCTCATCCAAGATCTCCTCATCATCGCTAACAGCGATCGTGCCGCTGGACGACGCAAGCACCATCGTCTGCACGCCGGCCTGTTTTGCAGCTTCGCAAAGAACGCGCGTCCCTTCGACATGCACTTTGTTCATCGCCACCGCGTCTTCATTGTCGCGGGAAACTTTGCCGGCGAGATGAAATATCGCGGAAACATTTCGAACGGCTTCCGCAACTTTTTCACGATCGGCTACGGAACCCGCGATCGGTTCGACACCTGAGTCATTCATCCATTCCGGAGCCGACGAGGCCATTACCCGCAGGTTCTTCGCACCAGAATCGATCAGCTGCCGAACGATATGCGAACCGAGAAATCCGGTTCCGCCGGTGATCAGGATCTTTTTTTCTACTTTTGCTAACGCCTTCTTCTTTGCCATTGATTTTTGCCACCGATATCACAGAGGACACCGAGAAATTGTTCGAGCCGTATTCGAAGCTCTGTGCTCTCTGGCTAATTCTTCCAGGTTTTACGAATCGGGTGAGCTTCGGTGTTGAAAACGATCTTCTTAAAATCGAGCGTCTTTTCCGGGCGAACAGCAAATAAAAATACTTGAACGTTTCTGCGAAAACAAAACTGTGCATGTAGTCGGTTTTTTCTTTTGTTTCCACGCTTTTAAGGCCGGCGTATGCGATATCGGTCCGGCAATACTTCACAAAATCGCGCCACATCGTTTCGCCCATCGCGAGATATTTCGGGTCCTTCGTGAGTTGGTAGAGAACATAAGTCGATTCGACGATCTCTGGCCGAAGCGGATATGCGGCGTGTTCGACCCTACCGGTTTTGTAGTTATATACCTCGGGCTCGATGCCGTTTTTCTGCCACATTAGAAACATCGAATCCTGCAATGCCCGAGCCCGATTCAGGTCTCCGTCCACCGCAAGCAATCCCGGAAAGAACGCGTCCAGCGCGCCGGTCGTCGTCTCTGTGCGCTTTCCCGAGTTCATGTCTGCGTGCCCGTACCAAAGATCGCCAACGATCGCCGGTCCGTTGACGTTTTTCTTGCTCATGTTCTCGCCTTCGTCGGCGAGATAAGTGTGGACCTTGCTGATCGAATCTTCCCACATGGATTGGCAATCTTTGTCGCCAAAGAGATGTGAACATTTCAGAAGATATTCGTAATATGAATCGATCTCGGAACTCACGTGTGAATCCGTGTTGGTCCATTGCCCGGTTTCGACGTTGATATTCGTGCCGACAAGCCCGATCTTTGAACGGCGTCTATACGTTTCGACCAGTGCTCGCTTCGCCTTTTCGTAATAGACCGGTTTGCCGGTGAGTTTACTTAACGTGCCGAATTCGATCATCAGCGTTCCGGTCTCAGCAGGATTTGTAACTGCCTCACGTGTTTTCCCGGTTTTGAGATTTACGAACTTATAGGGCAGTCCGGTTGGAGAGTCGAAGACCGGCAGCAGCCGATGTCCGAGATCGTCCGCAAGGTCAAGCAGCCGCTTGTCGTTAGTTATCTGATACGAAGACAAGAGTCCGCCGAGAATGCGAATCGTGATCTCAAAATTCTGTACGGAAATATCTTTATCGAAAGATAGATTCTTCGCGATGTATTCCCGCGTGTCATCCGCTTCTTTTTTGAAGCCGAGGAGATACAACGAATCGAGAGAATCGATCGGCGTCATCAATATCGGGGTGCCGTACCAGTCGCGGCATGTTTTGCTCAACGGCTTCAGATCATCGTGTCCCCAGCAATATTGCTTGTAGCCGCTCCAGGCGTGCAGGAATTCCTTTTTGACCTGTTCGGCGAGAGATTTGCGGTCAACCTGCTGACCGAAATTGACCTGAAAAGTCACAAAGATGATCAAAGCTAATTGAAACGCTTTTACAGCTAGTTTGGACGTGAACATAATCTTTGGTCAAAATCGTCAGAGGATCTCTCTTGTTTTTGCGCCGATCCTTATTTATTCGTCGATGACCGGTTCCTGCTTTCGTGACTTTCGGCGTTCGGCCTTCCATGACTTCCGAATCGCGGCGACATCGAATTTGTCGCGTTTCCCGTCGCGCATATTTTGCACCTCATGTTGCACGCGGGCGGCGACCAGGCGATAAGCCTCGGTGTTCGGCACGCCCTCAGTCATGTCGCGAAGCTCTTCGTACGAAAGAAACATGCCTATCTTTGCACCGATCTTTGCCCCGATGCTTTTGCGTTTCGGGATGGTCATGCCCTTCGGATACGCCTCGAACGTACCCCAGAGATAGATGGGCAAAATGCCGATCTTTTGATTCAGCGCAAGGTAGCCGATGACCGGTTTGAATTCCGCTATCTCGCCCGTCGTCGAACGCGTTCCTTCTGGAAAGATCAACGCATTGTAACCTTCGTGCAGGATTTGCGTGACATGCCGCAGCGATTGACGAAGCGAGCCGGTGCGTTCGATCGGCACAAGCGTCGTAAAATTGTTCATGTACGCACGCTTGTATTTCGTGTCGAACCAGTAATCGGCAGCCGCAACCGCCACGGTCTGCTCCGCGACATCTTTGCCGAGCGCACGCTTTACCAGTCCGGTGTCGATGTGCGATGCATGATTAGGAGCGACGATGAAATTCACGTGCTGCGGCACATTGCCCTCGCCTTCGATCTTTGTGTCGAGCACGCTCGAATAGAGCGTTTCCTGCGCAAGGTCGACAGCGGCGTTACCGATCCGCCGAACCAGCGAAGGAATAAATATGTCTTCGTCTTCTTTCTTCTCGTCGGTGCGAGGCTCGTCGGCAAGCCGCTTCGATTTGTCGAGCCGGTTGACGGCGGTGAGGAGTTCGCGAACGGTCTGCACCTCATTGAGCGAATCGGGTGAAAGCACCCGTCCGCCGGCGTCTTCTACCGCCGCCTGGAGTTCGACGAACATCAACGAATCAAAACCGAGATCGGAAAGCTTGTCTTCGACAGCCACATCCGACAGCGGACGACTCGATACGGTCGCGACGATCTTGCGGATCCAAAGTGCGTTATCATCACCCCTCGATTCCACCACAGCCTTCGACCGGCGTTTGTCACGATCTTCCATCGACTGCAGCATTTCTACAACTTCAGGCCGTTTTACTTTTCGTGTCGCGGTGCGCGGCAGCTCGAACGGCGTGACGTGTAGCACTTTCACGCGTTTGAAGAACGGCAGCGACGCCGAAACCTCGCGAAAATGCTCTTCGATCTTTTTGTTTACATCGGTTCGGGAGAGCGTGATGTCCTTTTCATAATCGGGTAGGACCAGCGATGCAATCTTTTCTCCGCCATCTTCGTCCGGCAGGCCGACGACGCTTAGCTCTTTTATGAATCCCGATTTGCTGTACAGGTCTTCGATCTCGTCCGGGTAAATGTTTTTACCGTTCGAATCGATTATCACGTCCTTCGATCGGCCGACGATGAACAGGTTTCCGTCCTCGTCAATACGGCCAAGATCGCCAGTCCGCAGCCATCGATCGTGGAGGACGGCCTCCGTTGCCTCTTCATTGTTGTAATAGCCGAGCATCACGTTCTGTCCGCGAGCAACCACTTCGCCAACGCCATTCGCGTCGGGGTTGTCGATCTTCACTTCGACACCAGGCAGCGGCTTGCCCACACTCCCTCTCAGCAATTTATTGCCCGGACGAGCAACGGTAAGTACGGGAGAAGATTCGGTCAGGCCGTAGCCTTCCAACACCGTGAAACCCAGGCCGTGCAGATCTTTCTGAACCTTTTCACTCAACGCCGAGCCGCCGGAAATTAGATACCGCATCTTTCCGCCCATGCCCTGATGAATTGGAAAAAAGGCGATCGGTCCGAAGTTAAACGGCGTGTTATCGCGAATCCACGCATTAAATTCGATAATGTTGTCCGCAAGATCGGCGATCCAATCACCGCGTTCTCGAAGGCGTGTTTTGATCCTGCGATGCAGCATTTCCCACAGTGCCGGCACGCCGACCATGCCGGTAACATGTCCGTTTTCTATCGCATGTGAAAGCGCTTCTGCAGTCAATTCATCCAGGTACGTGATCTGTGTTCCGTTGGAAAAAGGCGTCAGGAATCCCGCCGAAAATTCGAACGTGTGGTGCATCGGCAGCACGGACAAAACACCATCGGTCAGATCCATGTCGAGCACGCTCGAAAGCATCGAGATCATGTTCGTGAAATTCTTATGCGAGAGCATTACCGCCTTTGGTTTGCCGGTCGTGCCCGAAGTGAATATCAGCGATGCAACCGCATTTCCGAGCACCTTCGGAGGCAGTAGGGCAAGGCGTTTCGATTCTTCGCCCTCGTCCGGCATTTCGAATACTTCATCAAATAACCAGACCCTCAGATCAATTCCATTTTCTGAAAGCTTTTCCGCTAACTCGGGATTTTCGGCGGCCAGTTTTGGACTAACAACGATCGCCGACGCTTCGCCTGCCTTTGCGAAATTCACGATCTCGTCGACCGAGCTCGCCGGATCGATCGGTATCGCCGTCGCCCCCGCTTTCAAAATTCCGAAATAGGTGATGCCCCATTCAGGCATGTTATTCGAGAACAGGATCACGCGGTCACCGTGCTTGATCCCTTCATGTGCAAAGAAACCGGCAGCACGAAGGGTGAGTTCGCGGACGTCTTCAAACGTGTATTGCTCTTTGCGTCCGTATCGCTCTATTCGCATGGCGACACGCGTCGGAAAACGCTTTGTGGACGTATCGAAAAGGTCTAGAAGGTCCTTGTACGTGTGCGAACGCTTTTCCTGTATTTTGAGCTCTTCTTCAAGCGTCGGCAGCACCCATTTTTTCATCCCCGGAAAGTGCACGTTCAGCCAATAGTCGTACCAATCCAGCTTTTCCGGGTACCACGGCAACAGGTGCTTTTCCTTTTCCTTGATGATCGATTGCAACGCCCGCACATTATCGGATCGATAAAGATATTCGTTATCGATCATGAACGGCTTGAACATAGCAAACGCGTCCATCGTTTCCTGTGTCGTTCGCTTGAAATCTTCGGTCGATTTTTTCAGGTCCGAAATAATGTTGCCAATTCGCCCGCCGCCCCAGCGAGGTGTTGCCTTGTCCATCAGGTCGTCAGCGCGTTTCGCGAGCCTGTTGAGCATCGGGGCACTTGTAAGCTCATATGCCCGCTGCTTCACCGGGATGGCCTCCACCATTCCCGCAAGCTTGTTAGCGATCTTGTTGCCGGTTTCCTTGTCTTCAAAATGCTGACGCTTATAAAGCCCGACGAGGCCGACGATACGTTTCATGTCATTCGGGTTCGAATCGCCCGAGGACGCCTGGAAAACAAGCGGCGGATCGTCGTCGACCAGCGCATTCATCGCGGCACTGAGAATCGCTCCGGCAACCATATCGACAGGTATCACGTCGAGAATGAGCTTTTCATTTACCGGTATAACAGGCTGGCCTTTCAAGGCGATGAGGATAAGCGGCGCGGTCGTCGTAAACCCCTCGTTCCAGCCGGGAAACGGATATCGATTCGAAGACTCGACGATGGACGGCCGCACAAGGATCTTTACGATGTCGTCCTGTGAAGCAATGATCTGCTCGGCGAGAGATTTTGAATACGTGTAGATGTTGGTCCAACCCCAATACTCGGCACGCTCGGCGCCGAGCTCGGTCGTCCGCTCGCGGATCCACATTTTCCGTTCGCGGAAGATCGCTGACTTTAGTTCCGATTCATCATCCGGATCTCGGCCTTCTTCGAGAAACCTTTCTCGAGCGGCCTCACGAAACTTCGCAGCCTGTACGGCGTCGTCAGCTTCCTGGCGCGCTTGCTCACTCAGGCGGGCGCAGTCTTCGACTTCACGGTTTACATCGAATGTCGTCCCGATAAGTTCGTTCTTTCGCGGAAAATAACCGACGACCGGCTCGTTTTCCCAGATCGCGCCGCTGCGTTTTCCGGCGACAAAACATGTAGAAACATGCACCAGCCGAGGCCTTTTCATCAACCGCGCCATTTTGATGATGTTGTTAGAACCAACGACGTTAGTTCTTAGCGCACTTTCGAGAGGCGGGTTGAACGTGACATTACCGGCACTATTGATGATGACGTCGGTGTCCTTCATTATTTTCGGCGCCTGCTTTAGATCGAGGCCGAGAAATTCGTTGCCGACATCGCCGTTTACGGGCACGACCTTCGACCTGATAAAGTCGTCGAAACCGTCACCGTATTTTTCGCGAAGCGGATCAAACGTATGCGATGTGACGATGGTCGTCCAAAACCGCGTATTCGACTCATTTTCATCCCGCGCCCGCACCGTTGCATAAACCTTCCCGATATCCGGAAAATTATGCAGCAGCATAGACAACGTGACTTTCCCCACAAAACCGGTCCCGCCGATGAAGAAGATGTTCTTGCCCTTAAATATTTCGGTTGGTGATAACTTCATGTTTAATCCGTCACGTTACACAATCCGATCACGGGCTGGTGGAGCATTGTTATCTCGGCGTTTCGGCCCATGTATGAGCGCGCCATCGCGATGGCTTCGGTCAGGTTGTCGGCGCGTTCCCAGCCGAGCATTTCGGGAACGTGCGCGTTTTCGGCGCCCGCGACGATGACCTTGCCGATATGCTGGCGTCCATTTTCGCCCCAATACCACATAAAGAATGGGTGCGCACCGTGATAGGCGTTGCCCCGACGGTACATTTCGACATAGGCCGGATTAGTGGCAAACTCGCGTTCGTACTTTTCACGAAGGTAAAATGCGTCGCGTGATTCCGGCAGCAGCCGATGGAAAAATTCGATATACGACGGGTGAAAATTATGATCGAACTCGTCGAAGCACGGATGCGTGATGATCATGACGCCACCTTTTCTTAACAGCGGCTTGTTGCGGTACATATTGAAGTGATAGCCGAGTGCCATCACCTGAACGAGCAGCGGATTGAGAGCCGAATAGACGTTGTAGGGCGAGATGTCCGGGATACCGGAGATCAGTATGTCGCATTGCCCTTTGATGGGAATTTCGTACTGCCGGTAATTCAGCTCAAGGATCTTTTCGTGGACCGGTTCGGTTTTGCCCGCGTAGCAGCCGATCAGCTCATACTGAGCCGGAATCGCATGGAGCATTTTCCGCCGCGCGGCCCGCGGCATTTTCGAGAACGTCCGCTTCATCACTTCCCATTTCATACGGTCGGCGAATGAGAATTCGTCCTCATTGCGGGTAAGAATGTCGTACCCATCGGAAAACATTTTGTTATTCAGCGCAGTCTCGATGTGAAAGACCTTGCAGTTCTCATCCACCAATTTTCCGAGCCGGACGACCTTGTGATTCAGCTCCGACGCGGGCGGGTCCATGTATGAATGCGAATCGCGGATCGTCTGCGGCTCGTGATGCGCACGCAGGGATTCGTAATCGCAAAGCCCGACTGCAACGGATTTATGCCCGCCGTCCATCGGAACCAGATTGATATTCAGGTAGATCAGCAGGTCGCTCTCGATCGCACGTTTGTTCACGCGGAGCGGTTCGTTGTGGCGTGTGTGCCCGAGCGTTACGAGCTCGTCATCGGCTTCGGCATCGTGGTTGTAATAGCGGTCGGGATGATACTCGTTGAAGATCGTCGAGCCGACCATCCGCTTCATTTCCCACTCGGTCATCTTGCGGTGGAGCGAATTCGCGATAATCAGGTGAATATCGTCCACACCGTTCGCCCCGCACATATCCAGCACGACCTCGAGCATCGTCTGGCGCATGTCGGGCGTCGCCATCGGCGGCAGCGGCAGCGAAATGTCGTCCATCGCGATCGTGACGCGCATTCCCGGCTCGAGTAGCGCGTATAACGGCTCCATTTCGAGCGGATGATTCACAGCGTAACGAATTGCAGCTTCCCGATTAGGTAAGCCCTTTATAGCGGGGTTCGGATAGATCACCCGCGTGCCGATCGGAATGTCCTCAAGGATAAAATCCTCGCCATTCGGCATGATCCGTGGAGCGGAATCTTTGTCGATGTACACGATCGATTCGTGCGTTTTTCTGCGTAATTGTAACGCCATAAAATTTATTTGAGGTCCAGAATCGCCCAATCGTGCTGTCGCGCGGTCTGTTTCAACCGAATATCGGGGCATACCGCGACCGGATGGCCAACGATCGAAAGCATCGGCAGGTCCGAGATCGAATCGGAATAGGCGTAGCTTTCCGACAGATTGATGTTCTCCCGCTCAGCATATTCGCGGATCCACTTCGCTTTTGTCGCAGACGCCATCACCGGCGGCAGGACTCGGCCGGTGGCGTAGCCGTTTACAAATTCGAGCCGGTTTGCAACGCAGTCGTCGATCCCCAAGTGAGCCATCAAACGGTCTATCGTAAAATCGAGGGCTCCGGTCAGCACGACTTGCCGCTGGCCGATCTTTTTCCCCTGCGCGATCAGTTCAGGCGTTCCCGGGAAGATCGCGGGTTTCAGGACTTCTTCGAATAACTCTTCGGAGAAATATCGCAGACGGTCCTGTGAAAAGCCGGTATAGCTTCTGAAAAAGACCTCGTTAAACACGTTCCGCGAATAAAGGTCCGTGATGCCAAAGAACGGAAGCTTCGCCAACGTGCCAACCGATTTCTTCGCTGTTTGCCAAATCCCCTGCTGGCGCTTAGCGTAGAACGCGAGCGTGTGCACAAGATTGGTACTCACCAACGTGCCCTCGAGATCGTAAAATGCGGCTGCCTGGCCGTTTTTTTTCATTCGTCTACTGTGCTATTTTGTCTTAGCGTTACAAATAGTCGCGTTTTTGAAGATTTTCAAGGTCGTATCTTAGCATTCTTTGGTCGAATTCGAGCGTGAATACAAACAGAACTTACAAATTAATTACAATTGTAATTACATTGTGCTTACTGGGGGCCTGCTCTGGGAGTACTGAAGAAGAGACACCTGCAAAAAAGGATCCTGTTTCGCCCCAATTGCTCGCCGATAGCGATAAGTTATTCGATCAACGCGCAGACCTTTCTAAACTCCGCGACGCCATAGCAAATATGAACCGTGCGCGGCGTGAAAACGCCAAAAGTTTCGACATCGAAGCGCGTCTCGCTCGGTACAATTACTATCTCGGCCGTCATTCCGAAGACGAAAAGGAACGCGAAAAAGCGTTTGAAGACGGTAAAGCCGCGGCAAAGTCAGCTTCGAAGATGGAACCAAATAAGCCTGACGGTTATTTCTGGTTTGGTGCAAATTTGGGCGAGCAGTCAAATCGAAACCCGCTGGCGATCGGCGTTCATTCGATAGACGAGATCCGCGAGGCAATGAACAAAGTAATCGACATCCAGCCTAATTATGAAATGGCCAGCGCTTACGACGTTCTCGGGCAGCTCGAACTGGGCACGCGTCTGCTCGGCGGCAAGCCCGAAAAAGCGGTCGAATTCCTTGAGAAAGGAATCGAGTTGGAAAAGCTCAATGGCGAGACCCGCGTGCATCTTGCCGAGGCCTATTTGGTTTTAGGAAAAGATGCCGAGGCAAGGAAGCAATTGGATTATGTTTTGCAAATGAAGCCGAACCCGGCGTATTTGCCCGAATACGCTGAACAAGTCGAAAAGGCGAAGAAGATGCTCGCAACAAAGTTTTGACGGCGACAAAATATGAGACGCGCGGTATTCCCCGGATCGTTCGATCCGTTAACAAACGGCCACCTCGATATTATCCGGCGAAGCGCGCCGCTTTTTGACGAGATGATCGTCGCCGTCCTTAATAATCTGGAAAAGCATCCGATGTTCTCGGTTGAGGAACGCTGTGCGATGATCCGCGAAGTATTGCCCACCGTCGATACGAGCGATTGCAAAATGTTCGTCGAAAGTTTTTCCGGCCTTACCGCGGAATTTGCGAAGTCGCGTAAAGCCGGTGCAATTGTCCGCGGTATTCGGGCCGTCAGCGATTACGAATACGAGCTTCGAATGGCACTGATGAACCGTCGGCTCGAGCCTGAGATCGAAACGGTGTTTTTGATGGCGGGCGAAGAGTACTCGTATGTGTCGTCGACGCTGATGAAACAGGTTTTTGAACTCGGCGGGAGAGTTGCCGGCTTGATACCGGAACTTGTAGAAGAAAGAATGCGGGCAAAAAATAGCGAATGATAAATGCAGTTCATCACGTTCAGGTTTCGATTCCGATTGGCGCCGAAGTGGAAGCTCGCGCGTTTTACTGCGGCGTTCTCGGAATGAGCGAAATCCCTAAGCCAGATACTCTCGCTGGCCGTGGTGGTTTTTGGCTCGAGTTAAATGGGTTCCAGATACATTTCGGCACCGAGGACGGAATCGAGAGATCGAAGTCGAAAGCTCACGTTGCTTATCTCGTGGATGATCTCGAAGGATGGCGCGTGAAACTGACGAATGCCGGTTGCAACGCAAAAGACGGGATTCCAATTCCCGGCTACGATCGCTTCGAATTTCGAGATCCGTTTGGTAATCGCATTGAGTTTCTTGAAAGGCATGATTAGCCACATAGATCATAGAGAACACTGAGATTTTTCGAAATCAATTTGAATGTGGTTTTTTGCTCTGTGCGCTCTGTGGTTAAATTTCACCTATGTTCCCGATATCAGATCGAGTAGCTGCGATGAAGGGTTCGGCGACGCTGATCGCGGCCCAGGTTGCGTCTGAGATGAAGGCGCAGGGGCACGATATCATCGATCTCTCTGTCGGCGAGCCTGATTTCGACACACCAGAGTTCGTCAAGGAACTCGCTCGCGAGGGCATCGCAAAAGGCCTTACAAAATACACGCCCAGCTCCGGAACAAAAGGGTTTCACGATTCCGTTGCTGGATTCTTCGAAAAGCGTTTTGGTGCGGATGTGCAGTACAACGAGATCGCTGCGTCTTGTGGCGGAAAGCAGGGGTTGTTCAACGCAGCTTGCACACTGTTGAATGCCGGTGACGACGTTTTGATTCCGAAGCCTTACTGGGTAACGTTCCCCGAACTTGCGACGTTTTGCCAGGCAAAAAGCGTTTTTATCGAGACGAAAGAAACCGATTTTGTTTTGACCGCCGATCAGGTAAGGGCGTCGATAACCAATAAGACAAAATTGCTTATCATTAACTCGCCAAACAATCCGACGGGCCGCGTAATACCACCGGACGAAATGCGAAAGATCGTCGAGACCTGTGCAGAACGTGGCGTCTATGTATTGACCGACGAGTGCTATTTATTTTTCGCGTATCCGCCCGCTGAAGTATTTACGTCGGCAACGTTGCCGACAGAATTGCGAGCGTTCGTTTGCGTCGGTGGTAGTTTTTCAAAGACGTTTGCAATGACGGGCTGGCGTATTGGCTTCACCATCGCTAACCAAATCTGGACAAACGCGATGGTAAAGCTGCAGAGTCACTCGGCAACCCATCCGACATCGTTTGTTCAATACGCCTGTGCGAAAGCGTTCGAGCGATACGACGAAACGATGGCGGCCGTAACGTCGATGACCGCCGAATACGAACGCCGAAAGAATTGGCTGATCCCTGCGTTGAACGAGATCGACGGCTTCAAATGCGCGGTGCCCGAAGGTGCCTTTTATGCCTTCGTCGACGTTCGTAACGTCGTCGGTGGTGAATACAATTCCTCGGCTGAAATAGCTGATGCTCTATTGCGAAAGCGTCACATTGTGGTAACCGATGGTACAGGTTTTGGTGCGGACGGTTATATTCGAATTTCGTACGCCACTTCGATGGAAACCCTGCAGAAAGCAGTCGAGCAAATGAAAGAGATGTTCGGTTCGAAGGCGGCGGTTACGGCTTGATCATTCGCCGAACACGAGTTGAAAACCATTGCAGTCTTTGATCGTGATCTCAGTGCACTCGTAAATACGTTTGATCGGCCCTTCAGTTATCTCTACGCCGCGCTCTTTAAATTCGTGATAAAGTTCGTTGACGTCGGTCACAAAAATATACGCGTCGGTTCCGAGACCGCGACGCACCGTCTCGTTAGTCTGTATTTTGTCGCTGTCAGCCTTTCCGAAGTGGATCTCTGCACTATCGCGTCGAACCATCGCGTAAACCGGCGGATCGGCGAAATAACCAAGTAACTCGAAACCAAGTTTGTCGCGATAAAATTCCGCGGTCTTGACCACGTCCTGCACCACAAATTGCGGTGCGATTCCGGTGAGAATGGGTTTCATTTTTTGAATTTTAGCCGCCGGTCATTAGAAGACCGATCTCTTCGACGGTTGCGGTTTGCGGGTCAACCTCGCCGACGATCTTGCCTTCGCGAATCACCAGAAGGCGATCCGCCAATGCCTTAACTTCTTCTAATTCAGCAGATACAAGTAAGATAGCCCGCCCTTTATCGCGAAGTTCGATCAGTTTTCGGTGGATAAACTCGATCGCTCCGATATCAACACCGCGAGTCGGTTGTGAGACGAGCAGCAATTTCGGATCGAGTTCAAATTCGCGTCCGATGATCAATTTCTGCTGGTTACCACCGGAAAGGGATTTTGCGGAAATCTCGGGATTCGGCGGCCGCACGTCAAAGTTTTCGATTATTTCATTAACTCGCTTTTCGATCGCCGTTGAACTCATAAAGCCTGCAGTGGCAGCGACCGGCGCACGATAATGAACACCGAGCACCGAGTTCTCCGCAAGATCGGAATGTAAAAGAAGGCCGCGTCGATGCCGGTCTTCTGGAATATGAGCGACACCGAGTTCTTTTAATCGACGTGCGCTTGCATTCGTTACGTCCTTGCCTTCAAGGCCGACGCGTCCGCCTTCGGGGCGGCAAAGGCCGGCGAGTGCCTCGATCAATTCGGTTTGCCCGTTGCCCTCAATGCCTGCAATGCCAACGATCTCGCCGGCGCGTACTTCAAAAGACACGTCGTCGACCGCAAGGCCATGTTTGCCTATCACTTTCAGGCCATTTACCGATAACACTACATCGGCCGGTCTGGCATCATCTTTTTCAACCCGAAGCAAAACATCGCGGCCAACGATCATCCGCGCAAGGCCCGCGGCATCCGTTTCGGACGTTTTCACGTTGCCTACCGACTTGCCGTCACGCATCACGGTGACCTCATCGGAGATCGCGAGAACCTCTTCGAGCTTATGAGTGATGATGATGACGGTCTTGCCTTGCTCTTTCATCCGTCGGAGAATGCCGAAAAACTCTTCGACTTCTTGCGGCGACAGAACGGCGGTGGGTTCATCGAGGATCAAGATCTCAGCGTTTCGATAAAGTGCTTTTAGCAGCTCAACGCGCTGCTGCTGGCCGACCGAAAGGTCTTCGATCAAAACCCGAGGATTTACGTTCAGCCTGAGATCATCGGAAAGCTTTTTGATATCGATGTTCGCTTTTTCAAGGTCGAGGCTGGTCGCAGTGCCGGTTTCGGAACCCAGAATTATGTTTTCCGCAACGGTCAGGTTATCGACCAACATGAAATGCTGATGAACCATACCGATGCCAAGAGCGATCGCATCGTGCGGATTTCGAATGTCGACGCGTTTGCCGTCTAAAAAGATCTCGCCGCTATCTGCGTTGTAAAAGCCGTAAGCGATGCGCATGACAGTCGACTTGCCGGCGCCGTTCTCACCAACGATCGCGTGAATCGTGCCCCGATGCACCGTGATCGAAACGTCATTGTTCGCGACGACCGATCCGAATGTTTTTGTGATGTTCTTTAATTCGAGCATCTACTGTGCCATCGCGTCCGTAACCTTGATCTTGCCGGCAACGATCTTACCCCTTGCTTCTTCGACTTTAGTGATCACATCCTGCGGGATCAACGGTTTGTTATTGTCATCCATGGCGTATGCGACGCCGTCTTTGTCGAGGCCGAACACATGGAAGCCGCCCTCGAATTTGCCGCCGAGCACTTCCTTTACGACGTCGTAAACGGCGTTGTCAACGCGTTTCACCATCGACGTGAGCACAAAGCCGGGCTTCACCGCATTTTGATTCGAGTCCACGCCGATCACGAATTTATTCGCCTCACCCTGCGGGTTTTTGCCATATTGTTCGACAGCGTCAAAGGCGCCCAAACCCGAATTACCGGCGGCAGTAAATATCACATCGGCACCCTTTTCGATCTGAGCAAGAGCGAGTTCCTTACCTTTGCCGGGATTATTCCAGGCACCATCTGTCACGCCGACGTAATTGGTTATTAATTTGATATTCGGATTTACCGATTTTGCACCTTCTTCATATCCTTTGTTGAATCGGTGAATAAGCCCAATGTCCATGCCTCCCAAAAACCCGATGACGCCGGTCTTCGATTTAGAAGCGGCGATCATTCCGACCAGATAGGAGCCCTCGTGTTCGCGGAAAACGAGCGAAGCGACGTTTGATTTCGGCGTCGTGCCGTCTTTTTCGAATATCACGCCGTCGACGATGGCGAAGGGTAATCCTCAGCCACCTTTTGCATTATCGGCCCCTGGGCGAAACCGATGCCGATGATCAGGTCGAAGTTCTTTTCGGCAAATGCTCGCATCGCCGGTTCTATCGAGGTGGGGTTGCCGGGCTCGACGTCGTATAAGCAGATCGGCAGATCCTTTTCGGCACGACGAACGCCGTCCCAAGCCGCGGCATTGAACAAACGGTCGTTCTTTCCGCCGATATCGAACACAATCCCGACCCTGATCTGGCAGCCGTCACGGCGTGCTTCGGTCCGCTCAGCACATCCCGAGAACGAGATCGCAATCAAACCGAGAACAATTCCGGTTATGTATTTCAAACGCATATATTTAGTTGCTCCGGGAATTCCCCATAGCTTACATTCATCCCGATTTTACATCAAGCAACTCGGATGCCTTATCCGATAACATTGCGGATCAGATCAGGGCGTTTGATATCTAAGCAGGCATCCACCGAATATGCTGAAACGAAACGGGGTGAGACCGAGGATGCCTGTTCCTCGTTTCGAACGTAAAGCCTGCCTAATTCGCCACCGGCATCGATCCGGTCGCCGATCTTGATGTCCGAGGCAAATCCGACAGCATGGTCGATCGTCTCGTCGGCCTTCACGCGGCCGCCGCCGATCTCGGATACGGCATTGCCTATCGCGAGCGTGTCGACTGCTGTGACAACGCCTTCTTTCCCGGCCTTTATGGAAATGGTCGTGATGTTGGGATCGAGCAGCTTGTCAGGGTCGTCGCACACGGTCGGATCGCCGCTTTGGCATTCGATATTTCGGCAAAAACGTTCCAGGGCCTCCCCGCTCTTGATCTTTGAAACACAAAGCTGCCTTGCAGAGTCCAGATCGGATTCGACATCCGCGAGCACAAGCATGCGGGCCGAGAGTTCGAGTGAGAGTTCCCATGTGGGCTCCGCGGCAGGCTCGATCTCATTTCGAAGGATCTTGATGCATTCATAGACCTCGACGGCGTTGCCGACGTATTTGCCAAGCGGTTGGCTCATGTCGGATATGACTGCCTGCGTCTTGACGTTAAACCGCTCGCCCGTCGCGACCATTGCACGCGCCAATTCAGCGGCGTCTTTTTCGGATTCCATGAAGGCTCCCGAACCAGTTTTTACGTCAAGCACTAAAACATCCAAACCTTCGGCAAGCTTTTTCGACATTATCGAAGCGACGATGAGCGGGATGTACGGTACGGTCGCGGTAGCGTCGCGAAGTGCGTAGAGCTTTTTATCCGCGGGTGCGATCTCTGCGGTTTGGCCCGTCATCGCAAAGCCGCATTTTCCGACGATCGCGTGGAATTCGCTCGTCGACAGCCGAACGTTATAGCCGGGAATGGATTCGAGTTTGTCGAGTGTGCCGCCGGTGTGTCCGAGGCCGCGGCCCGACACCATCGGCACGGCGACGCCGCACGAAGCCACAAGCGGTGCGATGATCAAAGAGGTTTTATCGCCGACGCCGCCGGTCGAATGCTTATCGGCCTTGGGCATCGCGATCTCAGAAAAGTCCAGGATCTCGCCCGAGTTCAGCATTTCGCGGACGAGGGTTTCGCCTTCGCGCGTCGATAGGCCGCGGATGAACATCGCCATCACAAGCGCTGAGATCTGATAATCTGCCCACGACTTATCGCAAACACCATCGACGAATTTGCCGATCAATTCATCGGAAAGTTCACCGCCGTCGCGTTTGATCGCAATGATATCCTGTGGGCGCATAAGTAAGTGTTCAGAGTACAAGCTTTACCTTGCCTTTCCAAACATCGAGTTATAACTTTGACTTTAAACTTTTGCCAGCAAAACGGTCGCGTCTGCACGGATCGCGCGCCTTTCACCGACGGCATCGACCCCTTCGCCGGTTTTCGCTTTCACGCTGATGCAATTCGTTTCGGTTTCTAATACTTCGGCGAGGCCTCTTTTTATATCGTCGGTATAAGGACGAAGTTTCGGCTTTTCGAGATGTACCGTTGAATCAACGTTCGAAATCGAAAACCCGCGTTCTTTCATTAAACCGACCACGTACCTAAGAAAGATAAAGCTTTCGGCGTTGCGCCAGCGCTCTTCGTCACTAGGGAAATGTTTGCCGAGGTCGCCCAGTGCCAATGCCCCGAGGATCGCGTCGCAAAGCGCGTGACATAAAACATCCGCATCCGAATGGCCTTCGGCACCAAGCTCGGAATCGATCTTCACGCCGCCGATGACGAGCGGCCGGCCTTCGACCAATCGATGTATATCACTGCCTATACCTATCCTATGCATTGCTTAGCTGTTGGCAATTTTTGTGGTCTGAGAAACGCATCAGCCAAAACCAGATCGTCCAGATGTGTGATCTTAATATTCCGTGAGTTGCCTTCAACAAATGCGATCGGATGGCCGAGCTTTTCGACGAGATAACACTCGTCGGTAACGGCGTCACTAAGGTCGCCGAGATTGAAAGCCCGCTCCAATACTTCAACTCGAAACGCCTGCGGCGTCAACGCACGGCGGAGTTTTTCCCGATCAAGCGTGTTCGCTATCTCGTCACCCCGAACCGTCTTTATAGTGTCGACAACACTTGCGACAAGACAAGCCGCGCCCATGTCCATTGCCTTTTCCACGGTCGCATCGATCTCACTAGGAGAGACTAAAGGCCTTGCGCCGTCGTGTACGGCCACGACCTCGGTCGTGGGTGAGATCGCGCCGAACCCTTTTTGAACGGATTCTGCTCGCGTGCTACCGCCCGCGACGACTGCAAATAGTTTCTCGACAGGAAAACGTCCGGTGATCTTGGCGAATTCGTCGATCCTTTCTTCTGGCAGGACGAGAATAATAGCCTGAATAGACACAGCAGACTGAAATCGTTCGAGCGTGTGAACGATCAGGGGTTTGCCGTGGATCTCAACAAATTGTTTGGGTTTGTCTGATTTGAAACGCTTTCCGGAACCGGCGGCAACGATTATCGCGGTATTCATTTCGTCGCCTTAGGTCTCGAGTTCTTCGATTATCGTTGATTGGCGAAGCTCGCGCGTTGCGCGGCGGAAACCGAGCGATCGCGAATCGTGTATCGCCACGTTGCTTTCGGCATTCTCAGCGTCGTGCTTTTCTTCCCAAAGCCGGCCAAAGATCATCTTACCCGCGGTGGTCTGCAGCACACTCGTGACCGCAATGTCAGCGGTCTTGCCGATCAAACGCCGAGCATTGTCGATCACGACCATCGTACCGTCATCAAGATAAGCAACGCCCTGGTTATATTCTTTTCCTTCTTTGAGAACGAACACCCTCATCGCTTCGCCCGGCAATACGACAGGCTTGAGAGCATTGGCGAGTTCGTTGATGTTCAGTACCGCAACTCCGCGAAGCTGCGCGACCTTGTTCAGGTTGAAGTCGTTGGTGACGATCACCGCGTCGAGCTGCTTTCCAAGCTCGATCAATTTGAGATCGACCTCGCGGACAGATGGAAAATCAGTTTCGACGATCTGGATGTCGAGCTTGCTGTTGTTGCGGAGCCGCTGAAGCATATCCAGCCCGCGTCGGCCGCGTTGACGTTTCGACGAATCAGCCGAGTCGGCGACTTGCTGCAGTTCCGCGAGGATGAAATTCGGAATTATGAGTGTTCCGCTAAGAAAACCTGTTTCGGCAACGTCGGCGATTCGGCCGTCGATGATCACAGATGTATCAAGTACCTTGTACTCATGCTTGACCGACTTGTCACTAAATATGCCGCCTAGAGCAGAGAGATCGATGTAATCGCCCTTCGCCGCACCGACCATGAGGCCTATATAACCCATGAAGAAGGCGAGTGCAATGGTTAGAAATACTTTGATTTCGCCCGGTACGGTGTTGATATCCTGTGTGGAGATCAACATGCCGATGAGGTATGCGCCGACGATGCCCATTATCGATCCGATAGCAGCTCCGATCAGCGTCTTAAGGCTCGCCTTTCGGGCACGCATCTCGAACGCAATAATCAACATCGCAACGACTGCGCCCACAATAGCGGAAATTATCTGCCGGGTGGGCCGCGAAGCATCTATATGCGAGGTTTGGGCTACAGGATTAAGAAAATAGCCCACCGCGGCGAGCAGGAGGATGAAGGCAAAGCGGATGACAATGACGTCCCATTTCATCAAAAAAATCTTATCACGAAACGAAGCCCGCCTGCACGAACAATCGGCATCTTACGACGCAATTCACCCGTAACGGCCAAATTCTTTTGTAACAACATATAAGGTAATATTTGAATTACTCAAAATGGCGAAACAGCCGGCTACAATCTTCCTCTGTCAAAACTGCGGCTGCCAGTCGCGTAAATGGCTCGGCCAATGCCCGGATTGCCAGGAATGGAACACGTTCGTCGAGGAGCGATTTCGCCCGACCGCCCAAGCCACTGCTGCCGGAGCAGGATTTCGTGGTGGCGGAGCCAAGCCCGTGGCGTTCGACAGGGTCGCGCCGCAGGACGACGACCGCATTTCCACGGGTATCGCCGAGCTCGACCGCGTGCTTGGCGGCGGCATCGTTGCGGGTTCGCTTGTCCTGATCGGCGGCGAGCCTGGCATCGGCAAATCGACCATCGTTTTGCAGATGGCGGACAAGCTTGCTGGGCGAAACACGCGTCTGCTTTATGTTTCCGGCGAGGAATCGGAACGGCAGATCAAGATGCGCGGTGAACGCCTTGGGATCAGTGCGGAATCTCTTTTTCTTCTTCCCGAAACAAATCTGGAAATGGTTTTTGCCGAGATCGAACAACTCCGGCCTGAGCTGGTCATAATTGATTCGATTCAAACTGCATTCAGCGAAAAGATTGACTCGGCGCCGGGCAGCGTCTCGCAAGTGCGTGAGGTCGCCGCTCAGTTGATGATGTTTGCCAAGGCGACGGCAACGCCTGTTTTTCTGACGGGGCATGTCACGAAAGAAGGTTCGATCGCGGGGCCGCGAACGCTTGAACATATCGTCGATACGGTCCTTTATTTTGAGGGTGACCGCCATCACAACCACCGGATAATTCGCGCAACGAAGAATCGATTCGGGGCAGCAAATGAGATCGCGGTCTTTGAAATGACCGGCAGCGGCCTTGTGCCGGTCGGCAATCCGTCTGAACTTTTTTTGAAGGAACGGCCTGAGGGCGCGAGCGGTTCGGTCGTGACCGCCTGCATGGAAGGTACGCGGCCGATGTTGGTCGAAATTCAGGCGTTGGTGAGCGGCACGAAATTCGGCACTGGACGGCGTATGACGCAGGGCTTCGACCACAACCGAACGTCGCTACTTATAGCTGTAATGGAAAAGCGTCTGGAATATCAATTCGCCGCGGACGATGTTTTTGTGAATGTTGCCGGTGGCATCGACGTGAATGAACCTGCAGCCGATCTTGGCGTAATCGCCGCGATCGCTTCGAGTTTTCGCAACCTGGCCGTCGACGCAGAAACAGCCGTCTTCGGCGAGGTCGGCCTGACCGGCGAGATCCGCGGCGTTTTGCAGGCGCAGGGACGTGCACGCGAAGCGCAGGCTTTGGGATTTAAGAAACTCATCATTCCCGCATCGAACAAAAAAGGGCTGGAAAAAATGTTGGGCGTTCGAGTTATCGGCGTGGGAACGCTTGAGGAAGCGATCGAACAGTTATTCGAATGACGGCCAATTTATTGCGAACTCCCGTTCACGTCGTTTACGGCGGCGCGGACCGGTATTCGGCGGACACACCGCGTAAGCTCGGCGACATCGCGCTCAAAACGCTTCACGCATACGCGCCGAATTTCGCAGACTTCGCTCGTGCCATCGGCCTGCCCGGAAACGAAAAGTTACCAACTGATCCGGACTGTATTACTAAACTGGATCGACAAATCGGCCGAAGCCAAACGAAAGCGCGTGAAGAGCAATTCACGGCGTGGTATGCATGGACGGTTTATCGCAAGTCGATAGCGAAGCTCGAACAAAACCCGGTCGAGGATTTCCGGATCGATTTTGAAGACGGTTACGGATTTCGGCCGGACGAAGAAGAAGACATTGACGCCATTCGAGCAGCCAGCGAGCTTGCCTCGGCATTTAAGAATGAAACGATCACGCCGTTTTGCGGATTTCGGATCAAGTCGCTTGCGCCTGAAACGCGCAAACGCGGGCTTCGGACGCTTGAACTTTTTTTAACATCGTTCGTAGACAATTGCGGCGAGACTTTTCCCGAAAACTTCGTCGTAACGCTCCCCAAGATAACCGATAAGAAACAAGTTCGAGACCTGTGCGACCGGCTCAAGAAATTCGAAAAAAAGAATAAACTCTCGGCCGGCTCGATCGGTGTGGAGTTGATGATCGAAACGCCGCAGGCGATCTTCGACAGATCGGGGAATATCGCTTTGCGATCGCTTGTCGATGCAGCGAAAGGACGCTGCACGTCGGCACATTTCGGGGCGTTTGACTACACTTCGGCATTGGGTATCGTTTCAACCCAACAGCATTTGGATCATCCGTCGTGCGATCTCGCCCGGCAATTGATGCTTGCCAATCTCGCACCACTGGGAATCAGACTTTCCGATTCAGTTACGACTAGGTTGCCTGTGACGATTAATCGAAAAGGGAGACTTACCAAAACGCAACACCGCGAAAATCACGATTCGATTTACGACGGCCTTGGGGAACATTTCGCGAACGTGACACGTTCGATGCAAAACGGTTTTTATCAAAGCTGGGACCTTCACCCCAATCAGCTTCCCGCTCGGTTTGCCGCCGTTTATGCATTCTTTATTGAGGCGGCTGACTCCATGTCGCACAGGTTAAACGAGAATTTCGCGCTTTCCACGAAAGCAACGCTTACGGGAAATGCATTCGACGACGCGGCATCAGCAGAAGGTATGTTGAATTTCTTTCGAAAGGGATTGGGATGCGGAGCGTTCGATGGAAAAGAGATCAAGAAGATGATTGCATTTTCAGCAGACGAGCTTTCTAGCTTTTCGTTTGCAGAGCTTGCACAATTACATGTCCAAAAAGAAAAGGGCGGCATCGCTGCCGCCCGATCTGAATTCAAAACTCTAAAATTTGAAATTCGAAATTTGAGATCCGAAACTAAGCCGTAACCGCTTCTGCATTCCCACATGTTTCGCGAAATGCTTCAACAAGCGTTTCGGCAATAACAAACGGAGGCCGTCCTTCTAGGTCGCGTCGCTCGAACATCTTGATGAGCTTGCCCTTCCTCAAAAAACCGATCGACGGCGAAGACGGAGCATAACCTTCAAAATATCCTCGGGCCGTGTCGGTCGCATCGATATCAGCACCGGCAAAAACGGTGATCGCTTTGTCGGGTTTTATCTCGGAGTTCTCCAACGCCAGTGCGATGCCGGGTCGTACGCCGCCGGCTGCGCAGCCGCAGACTGAATTTACGACTACCATCAAAGTGCCGTCGGTATTCTTGACCGCGTCTTCAACGGCCTCGGTTGTTTTCGTTTCTTCCAGGCCGAGTTGTGCCAGTTCGGCACGCATTCCGTGGATCATCATTTCAGGATATGGCATAAATATTTCCTCTAGATTTTAAGAATTGCAGGCAAGACGAATCCTGACCTTTTTTTCAAGTATCCGACAGCCAGCGGGTTTCGTCAAGGGCGACAGCGGTTTCATATTGCAATTTGCCCACGCGCCAACATTTCTCTAAACTTCCACTAACGCAACTCGATGAGTATTGAAACTGAGCGAAAATATCGACTGAGTGAAAAGCGGCTGGAACAGATGGTGTCGCGTCTGAACGAACTCGGTGCGGAATTTGATAAAGAAGTATTCGAGGTCAACTACCAACACCGCGGCGGTGAAATGGACGAACGCGGTGCGACGCTTCGTTTGCGCAAGATCGGCGATTTTACCGTTTTGACCTATAAAGAACGGATCAAGAGCGAGTCCGGCACGAAGAAAAAGATCGAATTTGAAACATCGGTTTCGGACGTCGACGCTGCCGAAAAGATCATCGAACGTCTTGGGTACAAGCTCACGGCGGTCTACGAAAAGCGCCGCAAATACTGGAGATTCGGCGATGTAGAAGTGGTTCTCGACGAACTGCCGTTCGGTTTATACATGGAGATCGAAGGTTTGATCGAATCTATCGACCATGCTGAAAAGAAACTCGGCCTGAACGAGTTGGAGCGTGAGCCGCGCGGCTATCCTCGGCTAACTATTAAGTACGGTAAGATGAACGGCGATGTGGCTGAAGCGAAATTCGAACGAACGGCGGCAGTTTAATCGACCGGTATTTGTCCAACGAAAACCATTTGCGAATTTACCGGCCTCGAGTTCCCTAAAGGAATAATTCGATAAGTGCCATCCGGCCTTAACGTTCTCGCATTCACATTGTCTTTTAGATAAACCCCGAGAACTGATTCGAGCAGGTATTGTTTGATCTGCGGATCCAGTATCGGCAAAGTCACCTCGACGCGTCGGTCGAGATTTCGCTGCATCCAATCAGCGCTGCTGATATATATCTCAGACTCTTCACCGCCGTTCGCAAAATAAAAAATGCGGCTGTGTTCGAGAAAGCGGCCCACTATGGAACGCACGCGAATATTTTCCGAGAGCCCTTTTATTCCGGGGCGGAGCGAGCACGTGCCTCGTACAATGAGGTCGATCGATACGCCCGCGAGTGAAGCAGCGTACAGCCGATCGATGAGGTCGGTGTCCGTCAGGCTATTGATCTTTAGAATGATCCACGCGTCCTTGCCCTTTTTCTTGTTCGCGATCTCTCTGTCGATCAAATCCAATAGCCGTTCCCGCAAGCTGAGCGGCGCAACGATCAGCCGCGTGAACTTGTCCTGCTGCGAATAACCGGTCAGGAAATTGAAAAGATTCGAGGCGTCAGCGCCGATCTCTTCGTCCGACGTCAGCAGTCCAATGTCGGTGTATTGCCGCGCGGTCAGCGGGTTGTAATTTCCTGTTGCGATATGCACGTATCGAACAAGTTTGTCCCTTTCACGTCGAACGATCAGCAGCACTTTTGAATGCGTCTTAAGCGAGCTAATGCCGTAAACGACGTGAACGCCTTCATTTTCTAACGCACGCGCCCATTCGATGTTCATTTCTTCATCGAATCTCGCCTTTAGTTCGACCAATGCCGTCACCTGTTTTCCGAGTTGGCTCGCACGAATTAAAGAGCGAACAACCGGCGAATCCTTGCCTGTTCGGTACAGACAGATCTTGATCGCTTGCACATCCGGGTCTTCGGCCGCCTCGGCAATAAAATCGGTCACAGTGGCAAACGACATATAGGGGTGATGCACCAAAATGTCGCGCTTTTTTAGCACGTTGAAAATACTTTTCTTTTCTGAAAGCACCGGCGGATGTACAAGCGGGATCGACTCGTCCTTTAGCGTAGGGCGTTCGAGCTGATACAGCTGCATGAGGTCGGGAATATCGACAAACCCCTCGATCGGATAAATGTCCTGGTCCGCCAGGCCTACGCCTTCGGCCAATGTTTTGAGCATCTTTTCCGGCATGTTGGAAGAAACCTCAAGCCGGACGGGAAAACGAAATCTTCGCCGCTGCAGCTCACGTTCGAGCGTTCGCAAAAGGTCGCCTGCTTCGTCTTCGCGAAGCTCGATGTCAGCATCACGCGTCACGCGGAACAAAAATCCCTCGCCGGTCTTCATGTTCGGGAAAAGATGCTGCGCGTTGGCGGCAACGACTTCTTCGAGCAGCGTAAATCGGCCGCCTTTTTCGTTGATCGGTACCAGCCGCAGAACCGAAGAGGGCAGCTTGATGCGCGCAAATCGTTTCTGTTTGAAAAGATGCTTGAGGTTTTTTTGCGTATGGTGCCTGTCCGGTTCAATAAATAGGCCGAGATTCAAGCTGACGTTTGAGATGTACGGGAAGGGGTGGCTCGAATCGACCGATTGCGGCGTAAGGATGGGGAACAAATTGTCGCGGAAATATTTGTCGAGCTTCTTTCGGTCCTTCGCATTCAATGAACGGTATGGCTCGATAGTTATCCCTTCGGCCTCAAGTTGGGGCAAAACGATCTCGTGCAGGTACTCGACCTGCTTTTTCAACATTGGCCGAAGACGCTTTTCAAGCTCGCGAAGCTGATCGGTCGCAGAGAGTCCGTCGGGCGACAGGTCTCGAACACCCTCCTCGATCTGTTCCTTGAGGCCCGAAACGCGGATCATGAAAAACTCGTCAAGGTTCGTAGAAAAGATCGAAAGGAATTTCAGTCGTTCGAGCACCGGCACGTTTTCGTCCATCGCCTCGTCGAGCACGCGGCGATTGAACTCAAGCCAGCTAAGCTCGCGGTTGAAATAGCGCGGGCCTTCGAAAGCGGCATTTGTCGACGATTCGACGCTCGCTTCTGTATGCTTTTTCGGAAGCGTCAGGTCTACATGGCTCATAAGGGACGAGGTCCAGTATACGGCATTGCTCTTCGCCATTGAAATTAAATCTTCTCCGGTACTGGTGTTTACGGCAGAATATCGACGATCGCACCCACCGGGACCAGGCTGAATAATTCCTCTATCTCATTATTCTTCAACGCTATGCAGCCATCGGTCCAGTCCTTGTCGGCACCGCCGCCATGTATGTAGATCTCGCCGCCGAGGCTGGTTTTTTGAAGCGGCATTCGGTTATCGCGGATCGATCCCGTGATCGAATCGTACTCATCTTGTGAGATCAAATTGGCCGCCAGACCTCGTTCTGCATCATCCATCGACGGATAACTGATCCCGAGAGAAAGATGAAATGTGCTCTCGGGGTTCTTTATGAAGATATAAAAAC
>QHXS01000149.1 GCA_003223975.1 Acidobacteriota bacterium | reverse complement strand
GTTCGGGCGTAATCGATCATCTTCGCGTTGCCCATTTTCACGCCAACCCGTTGAAAATAGGGGTTTTTTGAGAACGCGAGCGCCGTGTCGAGATTCATCGACATCGAATCGCCGGCGATCGTTCCGTCGCCATTGATAACGCTTTCGTTTAGGCCGCCTACGCCGGTCACGAGTTTGATCGTCGAGCACGGCTTAAATCCATTTTTGATCGCCCAGTCCTGATTGACGACCGTTAGCAGCTTGCCCGTTTGCGACTCCATTACAACGACCGTGCCGGCACGATTGCCGAGGGCATCGATCGCAGCATTACGGACTCGAATGTCCTCCCCGTCAGTATTGTCCCTGGCTATATTATCGACGGTCTCGGTACGGAGGCCGCGTTCAAATGCAAGTCTCCGTTCACGGGCCTCTCGGGCGGCCTGTTCGCGGCGGCGTTGTTCGGCAAGGGCCGCCTGCCGGCGAATCTCTTCCTGTCGACGTCGTTCGGCTGCTTGTCGCTTAGTCTCTTTAGGTGCTCTTTTGCTATTGGCGTCTAGCCGTGCCTGCTCTCGTGCGGATAATTTCTTAGCTTTAGGCTCGTTTCTGGCGGTTCTGGAGTTCGCCTTCTTCGATCGGTCGTTCTTAGCAGACCTGGAATCCTTAGCCGATGCTTTCTTGGCCGTGCGCGAATTGCTGGCATCCTTGCGTCTCGTGTCCTTCTTCTTAACATCGGCTTTCGCCGACGCGGCGGATTTCTTTGCTGTATTTTTCTTTTTTGATTGGGCCGAAATATTGTCGTTCAGAAACGCGAACGCCAAAATGAAAGAAATGACGAGCAAAGCGAAACGCTTTTGGGGACACATCAACTTCATGTACAACCTCAGCTTAACGAAGGATTTTAATTTGATTTTGGAAGAGGTCGCTTTTTGCTCCGCCGGGTTGAACAAGTGCGATTGCGGAACGTTGCGATTAAACTAAGAGCGACTATAACATTCAGTTCCGGCGCGATGCAAGTACTTTTGATGAATAGCATAAGATTATCTAATTGATGGACTTCTTTAACACATTCCGCGGGCGCTTACTCGTCATTCTGCTAGTTTTGCTGATCGCTACACTGGGCGTCCAGTTTTATCTGAATCTTCGGACGCAAAACGAAAACGAGCAGCTCCGTGAGCTCCAGGAACAAACCATCGTTGCCGGAATAGCTCTGGGCGTAAGCGGGATCACCTCGAGCGAGTACATGCAGGATCTCGTCGACCAGCCGGATCAGACGTTTCTTGACTCGGCTGCACGAGAGCGTATCCGCGACGTGATCATTATTAACAACAACTGGCAGATAACAGACAGCCTGAATCCGGACCTGCTGCCCGATACCGAGGACGATGGAACCGTCACTTTTAAAAATCTCAGCGACCTCACCGACTTGCCGCAGCTGATGGAAGGCTCGCGTCTGGGCGCGGATGCCGATAAATTTCCGAATAAGAGGACCGCCGGCGGCGGTACAAGCGACGATGAGGCCCATGCCGTACCGATCGAAACCAGCAAGGGCCGTTATTACGTGATGGTGCTGCTCAAGAACGACAAGCGCGCGGCCGCCTGGCGAGCGGCCCAGCCGTTGATCTACACGCTCGGGATCGTGCTCGCCTCTACGCTCATTACTTTTCTTCTCGTCTGGCGGTTCACGCGGCCGATAGCAAATCTTTCGAACGCGGCATACGAGGTTGCAGGCGGCAATCTTTCGGTGCGCGTATACGACGACAAGCGAACCGATGAGATCGGACAGTTAGCACAGAATTTCAACGAAATGGTTGCGGAACTCGAGAAGACGCGGGAACTCGAGGACCAGCTTCAGCAGGCCGAAAAGAGTGCGGTGGTCGGACGTCTCGGATCGGCGATCGCGCATGAGATACGCAATCCGTTAAATTACATAAACCTCACACTCGATCATTTGAAGAACAAATTCGCCCCGGCCAACGGCCGCGAGGTGGAATATGCAAAGCTGATCGGGCAGATCAAAGCCGAGGTCGCCCGGATAAATCAGCAGATCTCGGACTTTCTGAATTATTCGCGTCCGGCTAAAGCCAACCTGCAGCCGACCGAAGCCCGAAAAACGGTAGAGGCATCGCTAAGGCTCGTTGAAGGGCAGGCTGCCGAGAATGATATTAAGATCGGGGTCGTCGAACGGGAAAACGTCCCGCGAATTATGGGTGATCCAGAATTTCTGCGATCGGTCTTCAACAACCTGTTCATAAATGCCATTCAGGCCATGGGTTCAGGAGGCGGAAATCTGAACGTGAAGATCTCACCGGAAGCGAGTTTTGTGAAGTTTGAGATCTCGGACACGGGCAATGGTATTTCAGAAGAGAATCTGACCAAGATCTTCGAACCATACTTTTCGACAAAGGAAACCGGCACCGGTCTCGGGCTCGCGATAGTGCAAAAGATAGTTGATATACACAATGGCTCGATCGAGGTCGAATCAGGCCCGGAAAAAGGTACAAAATTTACGGTACGCATTCCCTCTGCTTGATACTCTCCTTTTTTTAAGGAGGGAAAATGAAATTCGATCTGAAGTCTTTCGCTAAGCGACTATACGAAAAAATAAACGACGACGACATTCTGGGAAACGCGGCCCAAGTCGCGTTTTATTTCACTTTTGCCCTATTTCCTTTGCTGTTGTTTTTGATGAGCCTGATCGGGATCATCCTCAGCGATAAGACCGATCTTCAAAACCAGCTGTTCGTGATCCTCGGCGAGGTCATGCCGAAATCCGCCTTCGATCTCGTTCAGAAAACCCTCACCGACGTGACGTCGAACGCGACCGGCGGAAAACTGACCTTCGGGATCGTCATCACGTTGTGGTCGGCCTCCGCCGGGATCGACAACATGCGCGGAACGCTGAACGAGGTTTACAACCTTAAGGAGACGCGCTCCTGGTTTCGAGCGAAGCTGACTTCCTTCCTGCTGACGTTGGGCCTCGGCGTCTTGATCCTGATAACTCTTGGACTTATCGTTTACGGCTCACAAACTCTGGATGCAATGCTCCCCATCGATTCCCCATATATCCTTGTTGCTCTCGAGTGGCTGCTAGTCGTTGCACTACTGCTGCTGGCGTTCGCGTTCCTTTACAATTTCGCGCCGAACCACGACCCGTTCGAATGGAAATGGATCTCGCCAGGCGCCATAATCGGCGTGATCCTTTGGATCCTTTTCTCATTCGGTTTTCGTTTGTATCTTAGATATTTCGACTCGTACGCTGCGACCTACGGCAGTCTGGGCGCGGTGATCATTCTTATGCTCTGGCTGTATTTGACCGCTTTGGTCATACTGATCGGCGGAGCGATTAACGCGATCTTTGACGAGAAAGCCGGCATCAAAAAGGAAGCAGAAGATCCGAAACAGGTCAAGGACGAGAAAAGCGAAAGCAGTAAGGCCGCCAGGACGTGATAGGCTCTGCTCTGTAAACATTCTATGGCAAGAAAATCTATCCTCGTCGTGGACGACGAGAAAAACCAGAGAGAGATCCTTGAAACGATCCTTTCGGGCGAGGGCTACGACGTAACTACGGCAAGCTCGGGCGAAGCGGCGATGAAATTCGTCGAATCGCGACGTTTTGATCTCGTCCTGACCGACCTGAAGATGACCGGCATGTCGGGCCTCGACCTGCTGAAGGAACTGACGAATTACGACAAATCGATAATCGTCATTTTGCTCACGGCACATGGTTCGGTCGATTCGGCGGTCGACGCTTTGCGATTAGGCGCGTTTGACTATCTTCAAAAACCATACGACAGCGAAAAACTGCTCGACACGGTTTCGCGAGCATTGAATAAATTATCCGCTCTCGACACCGAGATCGTTTCCGTTTCACCGGAAATGGATAAGGTCAAGAAACTTATCCTCAAGATCGCAAAGTCGAATTCGACCGTTCTGATCCGGGGTGAGAGCGGTACCGGAAAAGAGTTGATCGCGCGTTCGATGCACAAGAACAGCTTGCGGACGAACGAGACGTTTCAGGCAGTTAATTGCGCCGCGATAAACGAGAATCTTTTGGAATCGGAGCTATTCGGCCATGAAAAAGGCTCATTCACCGGAGCAGTAGGCGAGAAGAAGGGACTATTTGAGATCGCCAACAATGGCACATTGTTTTTGGACGAGATCGGCGAACTCGATATCGCCTTGCAGGCGAAGCTATTGCGGGCATTGCAAGAACGCGAGATCCGACGCGTCGGCGGCGTAAAAGAAATACCAGTCGATGTTCGCGTTCTGGCGGCAACGAACCGCGATCTTCTAAAGATGACCGAGGAAAAACGGTTTCGCGAAGATCTCTATTATCGCCTGAATGTTCTATCGATCGAGATCCCGCCGCTTCGGGAACGCCGCTCGGACATCCCCGTCCTGATCGAATACTTTGTAAAGAAACACACTCGGGGCACTGACAGGAGCATCAACATCGAATCTAGGGAGATCAATATCGAATCTGCAGCGAAAAAGCTTTTGCTCGATTATCACTATCCCGGCAACGTCCGGCAGCTCGAGTCGGCGATCGAACGCGCAATCCTGCTTTCGGAAAACGATATGATCACGACCGAAGACCTGCCGCCCGAAATGACACAGGGCACCAGCCTCGCAACCGTCGACGGCGACACTCAATTCAAACTGCCGCCCGAAGGAGTGAATTTCGAAGACGTCGAACGAAGCCTGATCATGCAGGCCATGGACCGGACCGATAACAACATCACGAAATCCGCGAAGCTGCTTGGTCTTACGTTTCGAACGCTTCAATATCGACTAGAGAAATTCGGAATCAAAAAAGACGAGAATGGTGACGACGGACTATCGGCTAGTGACGAGCGAGAAAGGACAAGTGACGATCTGATCTAAAAACTGGAGACCGTGTTTCTCCTTGTTCTGAACCAGCAATGTCTTTATCATTCTCTCGTCACTCGTGACTTGTCGCCCGTAACTTGCCTTATGGAATGGTTCTCTACGCTTAGCCTCGCTCTTGGAACTGCTTGGACAAGTGGAATTAATCTATATGCAACCGTTTCCGTCCTTGGGCTTCTTCAAAAATTCGGCAGCGTTAAACTTCCGGGCGGCCTTGATGTTCTCGACAACTGGGCGATCATCGGCGTCGCCGGCGGGCTTTACCTCGTAGAGTTTTTCGCCGACAAGATTCCGTATGTCGATAGCGTTTGGGACGTGATCCACACATTCATTCGAATTCCTGCCGGCGTGATCGTTGCGTACGCGGCGACAAGCGATCTCGACCCGGGTATTTCAATTTCCGCGGCCTTGATCGGTGGCACACTTGCTTTCACATCACACGGCACAAAAGCCGCCGCCCGCATCGGCGCAAATCTTTCACCTGAACCTGTTTCCAACTGGACACTTTCTTTGTTTGAAGACTTTATCGCGATCGCCGGAGTCTTTCTTGCCGTGTTTGCACCATTCGCTATCGCCGGAGTATTGATCGTCTTCATAATTTTCTTCGTCTGGTTCTTTCGAAAGATCGCCGGGGCGATCAAGCGACTTTTCATTGCAGCCCGGGCATTCTTAAAAGGTGAAAGCTTCGCCTCTGTCGCCGAAAAAGCCGGATAAATGATCATTCGGGTCTTTCAGGTACTTTCCGTAATCTTTGCTGCGGCTGCAGCCTACTTTTGGTGGGCGGACAACTTCGATTTCGCATTCGCGGGGGTTGTGGTAGCAGCGTGTTCTTTTTTTCTCTCAATACGCTTTCAA
>QHXS01000200.1 GCA_003223975.1 Acidobacteriota bacterium | reverse complement strand
TCGGTGCCGTTGCAGTAATCGAAGTTACCGTTCCACTTCCACCCGAAGCATTGATCGTTGTGCCAGTCATGCTCAAGCCCGTGCCAAGCGTCAGTTCTGAGTAAGCTGCTCCGATACCCGCTGAGCCACTTCCTAAAAGTTTAGAGTTAGCCGCAGCATTTTGAATCTTAGCCAAAGTCACCACCGAATTAGCTATGGTCTGTGCATTTGAATCTACAGGTCTTGTCACGTCACCCGTAAACGCAAACGGCAATGCAGTCAACACTTCAACATTTCCAGTAGCAGCTGTAGCTCTACCAAGAATGGAATCCGTAGTTATCGTGGCCATGTCAGCCAAACTGACTACATTGGCAGCAATAGCTGTAACGTTCGAATCAGCAGCACGTGTTACATCTCCAGTGAATGCAAACGGCAACGCAGTCAAAACTTCCGGCACACCCGTGGCAGCAGTAGCTCGACCAATGATCGAGTCCGTGGCCATATTCGCCATTTTAGCGAGCGTGACAGTACCAGCGCCAATCGTAGTTCCAAGTGACCCAGCCGTCGTAGTAACGTCACCAGTGAGCGCAGGAAAGTTTGCAGCAGGAAGCGCAGTCAAACCCTGAATCACAGTTGCAGATGTCCATAACGCAAGTTGTCCACTGGTCGGTGTGCCGGTATTGGACACATTACCACCACCCGCCGGCGTAGCCCAAATACCGTCACCGCGCCAGAACGTCGATCCACTCGCACTAGTACCACTGTTCAGATTGGTAACAGGAAGGTTGCCCGTTACGTCAGAAGCAAGACTAACCAAAGGCTTCGATGAGATCGTTGAAACACCAGCCGCCACTGTTCCATACAGGAACCCAGTCGCAAGCGCGCCAAGATTAACCTCTGCGGACAAACCTGATTCAGCTTGATTAGTAAGATAATGCGCTCCTGAAATATCCGTTGGAATTGTCGGCGCTCCACTCAACTCACTATATGCAATAGTGTTAAACGCTGGAGCTGCCGTACTTCCCGTGTTATTTCCAAAGTACTTATGCGCTGCCGCAGTACTGAGCGTAAAACTCAACGCTGGCGTTATAGTAGTAGTAGTTTCGGTGGTAGTAAAAAGTGGTACAAGATCACCAGCGGAGAAATTGGTAACAGTTCCCGAAGTAATTGTTGGTGTTCCAGTTAGTTCTGAATAATCAATTTGGTGTGGTGCAGGCGCAGCAGTTATACCGGTATTATTACCAAGGTAATTATGCGCAGGAAATGTAGCAGCACCAATCCCACATCCAGCAGTAATTGACGTTGCTGCAAGAAGCGCGGTTGAGGGTGAACCACCAAGCGTCAATGTTACATTAGTATCATCAGCTTTTGTTAATGCTGCTCCCGTTATCGAAATAACACCCGTACCCGTCGTGGGTGAAGGCGTAACCACAATCGGGGCGGTCGCTGTTATTGATACTACACTACCAGCACTAGGAACAAACGCTTCAAAGTTTGTGTCAGCAAGATTACGACGAACAACCGTACCAGCCGGCATTGAAAGAGTAAGAGGTATGTCACCGTAAGGTGCAGCACCAAATGCCGAAACCGCCCACAAAAACAAAAGTGAAAAGAGTTTCAGGCGCATAGTCCGTAGAACTGCAAAAGTGTAATAATTTCGTTCGTTGTCGTGGGAGTAGGTGGCGGATCGTCAGGGACCATTAGAATATTCGATGGACCTGTGTTGTCCCAGTAATCAGGTGCGCCGGCAATCAACCAAGCGTCAGCTCGCGCAGCAGCCAGATTTAACGAAGCCGAACCATCAATGAGATCAGACCCCTGTCTGTTGATGGACACCACATGATTCGTATCATCAATCTTTTTTATGTGATACATCTGCCCATTCCCTACACTTAATGGTAGCTGGAGAGCGATGTCGTCATCCTTGACCGAGCAATCCACTAATACCTCGAAATCCGTGGCCTGAAGTGCGTAGTCATCAATTATGAACTTCGGAGGAGCTATTCGGATGCCAGCAAAAGTATTGATGGCGGTAAAGACATTGGGACTATTGGAGTCCACTCCAAACGGAGAGACCACCAAATCCCAAAATTCAGATAAACCATCTTCAATCAGGATTCCCTTGCTATAATCAACCAAAGTAATTGATGGATAGATGTCGATCAGTTCTCCAGACTGCGGCGCGACCGTTACGACGTGATCCAGCCCCAAATCAATCTTGCGAATCCTCAGTAGTTGTCCGCTTCCCGTAGCCGACGGGAGCCTAATGACAACATCTTGATCCGCAGCGTCCGCCAAAATCACGCAATCAGTTGGAACCACAGTGTAATCACTGCTAACCAGCTTAATGTCACCTAGCCGAATCCCACTGAAAGTGTTCTCCCTAGCAAAAACGTTGGGGAGACTCAAGCGCGCTACATCAGTTAGAGTCGGCGGCACGCCACCAGCGCCCAATGGACCGAATCGTATTACTCTTATGGTCCTAGGCATCTTATTCCTCGGCGGTGTATCTCCATTGTTCTATCCAGATCCCATCCCCGTTCCGAATCTCCATCATCCCGCCTCTTGGAGGACCGGCAATAGAGGTAAATCGCATGTTCCCAATGGTGATGGTATCAGTAACGGGCAAAGCAGTGGGATTAATCCAGCGAACCACTACGCGTGCTATCTGCGGATCTTCAATCGTAGGCATTAGTTACAGTTGAGTGAAGTTATCCACGATGGTGAATACCGAACTAATGTACGGCCCGAATCTATTGGGAACGTTGTCAGTGAGAATCAAATCCCAATGATAACTCCCCACGTTCTCAAACGTGATGGTCACAAAACTCGGAACCGGAGGTATGGTAATCTCTCCACCAACTGCATCAGTGACAGTGGGATTAAGATCGTAAACCAATTCATCCTGCTCGTTGCGTCTGATCTGCGCTTCAGCGCTAAATCCACTAAGATCAGTTGGGCTATCATCAACTGCGGCAACCCCCGTGTACGATCCATGTGGACGATAAATCCCAATTGGATTGGCGATGGGAATAATTGGACGCCAGAAGTCTGTTAGCGGAGCGTCGGTAACGGTAGCCGCGATTACATAGGTCTTGGCGCTTGCGTTGTAATAGCAGACAAAAGATGGATCGGGCACATTCACAGCGTACATCGGCTTGTCCTCAAATGTTCCACTTGGAACGTATTCGCCGACAGCATTAGGTGCCAATGTGCCGGTCACCTGAAGGATGTCATCTCTGCACTGGAGGATTACCCCAGGGAACGCTATTCCTCTGATAAACTGTAACGGGAGATCGCCAGGGATAATGGCTTTCCCTGTCAATTCGGCGATTTCTTGCAGGGGAGAGGGATCAGCCTTCTCTATCGCTCCCCAATCCCTGTACCGTGTGCGCATCTCTTACCTGGTTGAAGAGTGCGGGTTGTTTAATCAAACCCGCACTCTTTCCTGGTTGCTGCTTGCGTCCAGACGCTTACCGCGTTGGGTCAGGCGGATAAGTGCTGTAAGCGCCGTAGCAATCAGCAAGGTTAATGTTCATCGGGCAATCCAGATGCAAAATGCCGTAGCCAACAGCCGGATTGATCGGTTTGCTGGCATCGGCAAAGAGCGCCCTGAAGTAAATCATGGTGCCATCAGGATTACAGGTTCGATCCAGGATGTTCCTTGGCTCAAACTTGCCCATCCAATCGTGCGGATTAAAGTTCCAACCCGGAGCGGGATTGGTGACTGTGTTGACCGCGAGTGATTGGTAATTGTCCCGGTGCCAGATGATTGACTCGATGTATGGCGCAGCCAGGTAAGCTGGATTCACTTCCTGCTTAAAGCCTTTGGTCGTGGTACTCTGTATCATCGGTGAGACCTCATGGTATGCGCCACCGCTAAAGGTGAACTTGCGCGGATACGGATCAATCTCGTGAACGTACCCACCGTAGTTTCGGCGTTTGATTGGCATACCCGCTAGAAGTGGGCTGTTGGGATCGTTCCTGCTTCCCATGAAAGCATACCGATTATCAGTAGCAATCGTGGGATCGCTATGAACGATGTTCCTTGAAACTTCTGCCGAAGTAATCAAGGTGAACACCGGAGCGTTGGTATTTTCATCCACACCTTCGCTCAAGTCTCCGCCTTCTCTGTACAGAGTCATATAGAGAGAGTTCAGAAGGTTTTGTGAAAGCCTGGCATTAGGAAGGTTTGAAACGTTGTAAGCGGTCGGGCTATCCTGTGGACCTGCGGTCGTGTTCAGGGTCAACTTATGACCTGCCAAGCGCACGTACTCAGACGTGTACCGGCTTCCCCATGTCCATTCGCCCACATCAGAAAAACCTTTGGTGATTTTTTGTAGGAACTCGGCGTACTGGAAATCAAATTGAATATCACGGATACAAAAGTAATCCGTGTTGATTGCCATGTGATCCGGGCTGTAAGGCCGGTTGGTTTGACCGAAGGTCACTGTATCGGTCGGCGGCAAACAGGCGTTTACGTTTGCTCCGTCACTGACGGCTATCGGCGCCCAAACACCTCCGTAAGTATTCGGGAACATCCTCTCGAATGTGACTGCTCCAACTGACACTCCCATGCCATTTTCCCACGCACCACGTGTAGCTTGCTGTAAACGGATAATGGGCCGGATACGTGCGGCGCGGGCGAAAATGCCGGGACCGAATCTGCCACTCTCGACTAAGAGCGAATTAGTAACTGCAAAACAGTTAGCAGGCATCGCCTGTGCCCCCAGCACTGAACGGAATAGGAGGGCCGAAGCGATAGTCTGCGCGACAAACCACGCGGCGAATCCGCCGTACTCTACCCCAGCGAAAACACTGAGGAAAAGCAGGAAGACCACGCTTACGCGCGGGTACTTGAAAAATAGTTTTTTAAACATCGTCTTGAAAATCTCTGCGTTACCACAGTGAGCCTGTGGCCGCTGCGACCTGGCGGGTTATGGTCGCCTACCGATTTTCAAAACGCGGGTATGATCTGCGTCAAACCTGTCCTGATGCTTGTTCGGTATTTACGACATCCGAAATTCGGTAGCAAGCTTATTTTTTGAAAATCTCAAAAACTGCGTTCAAAAATAATTTCAGGAATTTTTAGCTAGGAGGATTTGTTAGGCCAACCCCAAAAGTGCCATTTTTCAGTCGTGAACAAAGCGCTAGGTTGTCTAACCTTGTATGAATAAAAAAGAAAAATCTCCTTTGTCCGAGTACTTTCGGGGAGAGGATAAAGGCAATAAGTGGCATCTCTTCTGTCGCAAATGTGGCAAAGGATGGGCACTGAATAAACCAACAGATGGACCTGGCGTTCATCCTGGAAATCTACTTCACCTACTCAACCACGCTCACTCGCACAAATAAGAACTCCAAACCCGTGGTGTTCAATCCGCCACGGGTCTGGTTTCAGAAAAAGATTGCAACCGAGAGGATTAAATCTATAGGTTCATTTCGTGTTCGACCTCAAAACTGCCCGCCGCGCACTTTGGGAACACGCTTCTCAGGTTAAGTACGAGAACGCTAATGGTCAGGATTATTACAATTTCAATCTCAAGTTAGCGCAGGTACTCGAAATCTTCTTTTCTATTGGGACATGGAAAGATGGCTGGAAACGGGCGACTCTGACCGCTTCGTTCAGCGAAGGAATTGGAACCACAATCACGCTCCCGCGCGGGTTTGCCACACTGGAAAGTTACGAACCAGTCCCGGGCTGTCCGTTCCCGATCTACAGCCGGTTTCACGAGATGTTTTCGACATGCTGCGTATCTTCCAATGGCGGCACCAAGCCGGATACTGATTGCTGGGGATGCGGATCGGCAGCGAAAGTGTATAACGATGCTGCCCAGACCTTTGTGATTCCTTCCGGAACATTTCGGCTCCGGTTTTTAACTACTAATTTAGAAGTAGAACCATCCGGCGAAATGCCATCACTGACTTTGATGGGTGGATTGGATCAGGACGGGAACGAGATTTTCTCTGTAACCCAACGGGATTTTACAGATGACATGACCATCCCGCAGCAATACACCCAGGTTCCGTTTATCCAAAAAACAGTGACCAATGAACCTGTCTACGTGTACGCAGTAGACGTGGTTACGGCCGATCAAACCTTGATTGCGGTATACGCCCCAGGTGAAACGACTCCTGCGTATCGGCAATATCTGGTAACTGGCCTCAAAGATGGAGATACCGTTTCGTGCATTTGCAAGATGCAGATGGTGATCCCGGTAGCGGACAACGACATTGTTTTCCCAAATCACCTCGGGGCGTTAACCCTTGGACTTCAAGCCATTCAATATCGCAACGTCAATGATCCGACGCGGTATGCCGAAGCGATGGGGCCGAATTATCCATTACTCAAAGACAGGGCGCCATGGGGAGCGATTGATCTGCTTGACGCTGAACTGGCTTCACTGCAAGTGGCAGAATTACCTGGCTTCAACGTATCACCAAATTTCGGGGCGGGTTCAATCCCAAATCTTATTTGAAATCCGATGCCAGATTACAACGAAGACCAAGTGTACGGTGGTGGTGCAGCAAGCCGCGTCCGTAACCCTGCCTACGGTGGTGACGCCAAGGATTTGACCGGAGGCCTGGCGTCTGCGGGTGCGAATGTGGCCAGATGGTTTATGAATTTTCCGGGCGCTTCATCTCCCACACCTGCCCCAGACCCTACGCCATCAATGGGGCGTGACGCGGTTATGCGCACGTATGAAATCAGACCGATGGCATCTCCGACCCCAGAAACCATTTCATACCCGTTTAACGCTCCAGCGTTTATCCCGAAACGGTTCGATCAAAGAAGCGATTTACTGAAAGACGCTGAAGACAGTTTCTATGGAGGCGGACAGGCACCGCCTCGCCCAACGCCAACCCCAACGCCAACTCCGCAGCCGACAGGATTGGAAGTGCAGAATACACCGGTAGATCCTCGGGAAATGGATGATTTGACGAAGAAATACGGGTTCAATTATGGCTAACGGAGCTAACCGAGCTTATAGAGGCAGGACGTTTTTCGACACTTCTGGATACCGAGTTGGCGCTCAGGGAATCGGCAGTACCGCAACCGGTTATCAAGCGCCACCAGGTTTACCAACAGTCCCACTTCCAGCCGATGTCAGGGCGGCTAATCGAGCAGCTTATTATGCGCGAAACATAACGCCTGAAAGCACTCCGGCAGCATTGTCGCGTGACGTTGCAGCCCAAACACAGGGCGGCGTAGTTCCCGTGTGGAACCGAGGCGATCCGCGTTACGATCCGGCAGCAAAAGCAGCGCAGGACGCGGCGGCAGCGAAAGCAGCAGTAACAGCATCAGGAACGGTTGATGTAGGCGCTATTCGCGGACAGTCAGCCGCGGCACGTCAAGCACTAGCTGACCAGCGTGCTGGATTAGAAAATGTTCGGGGTCAACTGATCAATCAACTCGGTGTAATGCAAACCAGTCGAAGGGGAGGAAGCCGTATGGTTACCGACCCTAGAGTGGCAGCACAGATTAGCGGAATAGACGCAAATCTGCGCAATATCGGAAGACAGGAATCACAGTTACAACAGCGGGAAGATCAAGATGTAGTGCGAGCATTTCGACAGGCTGACATGGCAACAGCAGCATCCAAAGCAAAACTCCATCAGGATACGGCCAACGATGTTACGGGAGTGATGCAGGCTATCAACAATATTCAGTCAAAACCCGGAACCCCGGAATTTCATCAGGAGTTGGCCGCAGCCAAAAAACAATTTCCTCTTTATGCTGCCAGTCCTTCCGGTCTCGCACATGTTGACGCTGTAGAAGGATTTCACAATAAACAGGTAGCGAAAGAACTCCAGGATACGACAAAGGGGTTGCAGCGATTCAATATCACTCCTGACGAGTTTGCGCGGATTTCTCCAGGAAATGTGATGGCTGGCAAGATTGTTGATTCAACAGGAGCCGACATCGACCCAAATGCCCCAAAACTTCCCGGAGGATCGAAGTTCACGAACCAGTACACGGGAGCGGAGACAGGACCAATTACAGCAGTCAATACTGGCACTCGGCAGGTTCTAATGCCAACTGATGAGTATAATCGGTACCGAGCAGCATTTGGAGCGCCACCAGATCAGGTTGCGATTGAATCACAAACCACGCCGGCCGAGGCACAGCCCGTTGGAACCATAAATGGGCTTCCTGCGCAACAAGCTATTAGTGAGGCACGAGCGAGAAACCAAGGTCAATTTATTCCTACTGGTCCAGCACCATCGTCCGGTGCGCCGGTAACGCAGATTCAAGCTCCGCCTTTCCCACCTGGATATTCGCAGCAGACGGATCAGACTGCACCTGCAATTCCACAGACTTCTGCAACTCCTGCTCCTGGAACCCAGACGCCAACGATCCCTGTTACCGCGATAGATCATCTCAAAGCCAATCCAGATTTGGCTCCTCAATTTGAAGATAAGTACAAGGTTTCAGCCGACTCATTCCTGAATCAGTGATTACATGGCAAATGCATTTGATCAATTCGATCAGCCACAGGGAGCTGCTAACCCGTTCGATCAGTTCGATCAGCCAGCGGCATCTCAGGCAGAGTCCGTTCCTTCACTTCCTCAGCAAGTCGTAACCCCGACACAGTTCGCTGAGTACATTCCTCCATCTGCCGTATCCGGTGCTGAATTAAATCGGATGGCAGAACAGGAGATTCCTCAGCATCCGGTACTGGAGAACATCGCTGGAGCTGTTACCGATGTGGCACGCGGCGTTCCCGGAATGATTTCCCAAATCCCAGAACAAGCCTACCAGGGGATAAAGTTCGCCGCCGGAGGCCCACAAGAACGGGTTCAAGTCCTAGGCGAGGCATTAAAACAAGCAATTCCGCAGGGACAGCAAATTGCCCAAGACCTTAACGCTCCGGTCGGATCTCGTGAATTTGCACGAGGGGCGATTAATCTGGGAATGATAGGACTTCCAGCGGTAGGCGAGCTAGCTGGCGAATTTGCAATTCGGCCAAGTCTTAGAGACTTAGCTCCGACGCCGGAACGTGCCGGTATTGAGCCCCCTCCACTTCCAACTGTTCCAACCACAGAACCAATTTTACCCCCAGAATCAGGAAAAGCACCAGAAGCAGTAAGCGCAACAGCGCAAATACAAGGAGGAGGTGAAATACCAAGTGCCACTCAAGAAAGGCAAATCCAAGAAGGTTATCAGCCAAAATATCCGGGAGATGAGACGATCAGGCCACCCGCAGAAGCAGGCGGTGGCGGCGGCGTTGTCCCAAGCACGGAAGTCAGGGGCGGCGTCGCGCCGGAAGCGGTAGCGCCGATCTCCCCAGAGCAACCACAAGTCTCAAGTGAAATAAGGAAAGCTGTGGATTCGCTTGATTTCGACAAGAATCATTCAGGTGCTCCGGATCTAGCTAACGATCTTGAAAATATTTCCGGTCTTCCAAAACCATTAAAGAATGCACTGGATCAATACAGAGAAGCCGAAAAAGTTGATCGTGAAGAGTATGGTATGCGTTCAGGGGAGGCAGGTCATTATGGAGATTTGCTTGAATCCGAAGCTAGAAAGTGGGCTTCCCCTGAAGCCAGAGTCACGGAACCACAACGCGCTTCTAGGACTATCAGCGTAGATGTCTCTCCAATCACAAATGCCAAGTCGATAGAAGAGGCTACATCTATTGCTGGACGCATGGTAATAGAAGCTAAAACTGATGCTGATATTAAATCAGTTCAATCTGCGATCCGGCAATGGAAGTCACCGGCCGAGCAACCAAGGATAGCACCAACCACGGGAGAACCCATAGAGGGTTCGGTTCCGACTTCACCCGAAGTCCGGCAGCAAACAGGGATAAGCAATCAGCGTTTGACCGAAGCGTACGGAGATTTTGCTCCTGTAGCTACCACGGGGAAAGGACCAGGAGCATGGAAAGACGTTGGCACGTCACGCCTAGACAACTTTCAAAAGACCGGCGCTGTGGCCAACGATCCGTACTCCGTGCTCACGAATCTCAGAGAGGGTAGAGTTCCAGTCCAGCAGGTTGCAAGTGACGTATCTCTGCTCCGTGCTGAACACCAAAGATTACTGGAAGACGCACGTAATTCTGAAGGAACACCGGAATACGCGGATAAATCAAAGGCTGCACTGGATATGGCGAACGCCATCAAAGGAGTGGCACATGGACCAGCATCTGATGTGTTCAGAGCATTGCAAGAATACGACAAGCCACGGTACGATAATGTGACCGATTTCGATCAGGCGTTACGCGAACGGATTGGGCGCGAATCGACTCCTGAGGAGAAGGCACAATTCGGAAAAGTAGCCAACGATGTGAAATCGACCCGCAACGGAGCAGAAGAAGCAATTAACGGTGCTCAGAAACGACTCAGTAGAATGCCAAAGATGGATTTTGATAGTGCGGCCTCAAGCATTCGTGAGCAGATTGCCGAATTAACCAAGGATTGCGTATGACCACGCCATGCTACGAAAGTCAGGTAAACGAGAAGCTTAAAATCTCACCACTGGTCGCTCGCGCCTTCCTGAATCAGACGTTGGAACACATGAAACCGTACCTCGATGCTACGGGAATCAAGCGTGACGGACTCGGAGTAGCAGAAGCTTTGGATAAAGTTGCGAGCGAATCGGGTCTCAGGATCGACACCGTTGCCAAGATCATCCAGTCTGACGCCAAGCTTTTCTCAATCTCTAAACAAGCGTTTAACAGACAACGAGAGGCGACATCAGTGAAAAAAGCTGCTGAAGTAGTAGCCGAACGAGGCGCACCGAAGACTGCCAGCATCACGAGAGTGTACAACGATATGCGGAGAGCTGTGCTAGCCGGCCACTCAACGGTGTTTCCTTTCACGCACGCGAGGGACTTACTCTACGGTCCTCAAGCCGAACGTCGGATCTTCTACAAGATCGTCCACGATGCCTACGCTTTCAGGGGAGAAACAGGAGATATAAATCATCAGGCTGCACTGGCAGAAATGAAAGCGAAGCCCACCTACCAATTACAACGTTCGGCAGGGCTGGACGTTGGCGAAGGAATACAGAAAGGGGACATACTTAGACCACCAGAATCGGGAACAAAACTCAGCGAGTGGATTAACCAGATGTCCAAAATGGTTGGGGAAAGTAGGCTTGGGAAACTTCTGCGATTAGACCCAAATAACGCTGTCAAATCCTTCGATGCACTTAAAATAGGCCGGTCAAACCTGTTCGACCTCTATTGGGATAGAACACCTCTGGAACTCAAGACGGAAGCCTACGCGCAACTGCTCGCCCGCGATATGAATTACGCCACGGGTTCGGTCAAAGCACCACGGGGAGCGGCAGCGCAACCTTTAGATAGGATGGTTTCAGCAGCTTCAGACGCCAGCGGAAACGTGCTTCTGTCTTCCAAACTCTTTTACGCAAAACGAATGCAGGCTGCGAACATTCTTAGGTACGGTCCCGGCAGACTTGGAGATTTGTTGTCTAAAGGTGGTGGAATGACGGCAGAAGAACGGGCAATAGCGAATCTTGGACTACGCCGATGGGCAAGGATAGCCTCGACACAGTTGGGAATATTGGGAGTCAATTTCGCGTTTGCCAAAGCTTTCGGTCTGAAACTTCCAAATTTAACTGATCCATCCAAGGCCGATTACGGAAGACTTAGAATAGGAAACTTCGTTGTGCCGCTATCTCCACTAATGGAGGCGGCAAAAGAGCCGGTTCGGGCATTGGCAACAACAATCTCGAAACGTAGTGCATACGAAGGCGGGAAAGAATTGGTTAGACCAGTAATAAACGCGCTCACCCCAGGAATCCAATTAACCGGAGAACAAATCACGGGGAAAGAACCCTTCAGCGGAAGAACGGTTCCGAGCATCCGGAATGTGATACAGCCGCCAAAACCAGGCAAAACACCTCCAGTTGGTCCTGGGGAATATATTGGGACCCGATTTGCTCCGATAGCGATTGGTGGCGGGATACACGAATTTTACCAGGCCCTTCGCAATGAAGGCGTGTCACCGTCCATCGCTACAGCATTCGTAAAATCCGCTGCTGGAACGATAACAAGCGGCGTAGCCGGAACGCACATTTACGAGGAGCAGCAAAAGGCTCCGAAAGTGAAACAGAGTTTACTGGAAAGAAACCCGTTGGCTCCTGGGCGGCGATCCAGGGCTACGAATCCGCTGTACCAGAAACGTACGCCTTAACGTTTCTTCCCGTGATAAAGGTCTCCGCCTTTTTTTAATCGTTTCGCCAACGCCTTGCGCCGTGGTGTACACGTACTCTTGGACATCGGACTGCAATAACCCTTGTGCGCTGGGTTAATGGCTTTTTGAAGGAATTTCTTGGGCATATTTCCACCTCCTATCACTGACAAGCAACTACTCGCTCTTCTCCTGTTTGTTTATCTTTCCAGACTTCCCAAAAATAAGGACGGAACTGCGTTGGAAAATTCCCGGCATAGGTCGTGGGATGAAGTTCGATCAGTTCCCAATCCCTGCGACGCACCCATCGCCACCACTCAGTTAATCGTTTCATTGCTCATTTCTATCCTTGGTTACTAGGTTGAAAACTTCTGAACACGGCTTTGGCTGATTCGAGTGGACTCATTTTCTTGTGCTTCTCAGCTTCTGTCTCGGAGATATGGCCCTGAGTTATTTCCCCACCTGGTTTGGATGCCTTGAGATTTTTGTTTTCGGTTTTCAGGTTGGCGTTCTGTTCAAGTGCCGGGTCGAGCACGTACTTAACCAGGTGATCGTAGGCTTCAGCTTTCAGCATGTTCAAGGCTACTTCTTTGCCGGTCGCTTCCCGAAAGAATTTCTTCTTGGCAGCTTCAAATGCCATTTCACCAGCTTTATTCCATTCCTCGTTGCTGGCATGTTTCATGTAAGGAGGAAGTTGCTTATCACCAGAGAGTTCGGCCAGAGCTTCATTCCAATCTTTTTCGTCTACTCTTTGACGTTTCGCTAACTCCGCAGCCTGCTGTTCCTGCTGCGCTTTGGCGTCTTCCTGCTGCCACCTTTCAGTATTACCCTTCCAATTTTCTATCTCGCGCTGCTTGGATTTTTGGATGTTGTCGTATCCCGCCAGGGCAGAGAGCACTGGCGCCATAAGTTCCGGCTCAACCCCAGCCATCCTCATTATATCCCGACGTTTTACGGGAGTCAGATGCAGCATGGACTCAATTATGCCCGGGTCAACGTCAGTACCCTCTAGGTTAGCTTTGGCAGAGGCAATGGCATCATTTTCAGGCAGGATAAATTGTTGCTGAAACCTGGGGGACCGTTCAAACAGGCTCTTCCCGAAATCCTCCTCAAGCTTTACGTACTTGTCGTTTGCTTCTTTGACCAGGTTCCGAAGCGTCTCGGTATCTCCGTTTTTCTGTACTGAGGTAAGTTGGCTCCTGAGTTCCTGAAGTTCGGTTTCTAAACGTGAAATGTGACTCTTACTTTTTTCCTTCAGTACCCCGAATGACGCCACCTGTTCGGATTTCGCGCCTTCAGGCAGTTTGAGAGAATCAAGTTCGGTAATTGCTTCGCTCGGTTTTGGTTTCTCTTTGTCGTCTGAAGCGGGAACGAAAATGTCTTCTGGAAGTTTTGGCTTGGCTGCTTTTTCAGGTGTAGGCGCAGGCTTCTTCTCTTCCTTCTTTAATTCTTCCTTAGGTGGCTCGGAAATAACCGGGGGTTCAACAGGCTTTGGCGTTTCTTCTTTCGGCTTGGATTTCTCCATCTGATCCCGAAAGATTCCCTTGGAAATATCAAGGTCTTTTAGAACCGGATTAACGATCTCGGTCTTCTGTTCTGTCGGTTTATCAAGCAGGTCAGCCATGATTGTTTAAGGTACTGGCATTGGTTGAGGAAAATACTTGGTCTTATCTACTCCGAATGTCGCTTCAATCGGCTCGGGTTCAGCCTGTAGCGGTTCAGCAAGGGAAAGAAGCATATCAACACAACTGTCCCATCCTGATTTACGTGCTGCGGCGCGCACACTGGTTAGAGCTTCCGAATTGTCCGGGACCGAGATTGACGGGCTTTCATCTTTCAAACACACGATCATTTTCGGCAGAATAGAATTGTTGAGCAGTTCCCTGACGGAACCTACCTGCTCCGCGCTGGCACGGAACCGCTCGGAAGGAGTTAAGTCGTTGGTCACGGCGATGATAACCTTTGCATCCAAATCTGTAACAAGCGCGTCCATCTCCTCCCCCACGTCGCATCACAAACACGCTTCGATTCGTAAACTTTTCTATGCGCTTCAGGATATTGTGGGTTGCGCGTGACCCATAATCGGTAACGTCTGATCGTCTCGATTTTTCTATTCACGGCAACGTTTCTTCCGGCGTTTGCGTGGCCGCCTGTGTTTTCATACGATCCATCTGAATCTCGTGCCCGGTCTGAATACGATCAAGCCCCATATCGTGACCTTGTTTCAAAGACTTCAAATTCAGGGTTTGAATCGTCTTGGCCCTCTGATTTTCAATTTGGGATTGCGCTTTGGCTGCTGCGGTTGCCGTGCCCGTTCGCACGCTGTCTACCTTTGCCTGATCGAGAGCCGAAAGTGCTGTGGCTTGTGCCTGTTGCTCCTGCTGGATTCGTATGTCGCGCTGGGCTGATCGCAGAGCCCTCCAAATCTGTTGGTTAAAGTCAGCCAGTTGCGCCAGTTCATCCTCGAATAGTTTGGCCTGCTGTTTGCGGCCGGGATCGTTCTTGAGTCGAGCAATGTGCGCTTCGCAATGTTGCACCATGATTTGCGCGTATTGGGCTGATTGCCCGAGAGAGTTCGGGTCCGGTTGACCACCTTGCATATCCTGAGCGGTCGGCGTCAATGTCTGGCGAGCATCCTGTAAATGACTGGTGAGATGCTGAACATCGTCCTGGGTTCCGTCGATTATTGGCATCCTCCCGCCGGCAATCATTTGGTTTTCAACCGATGCCTGCCAATCCTGATCGTCTGGAACATGCGAACGTGGTGCGAACCGTTCTGTCTTTTCGGGACCAAAGAAACCGCTAACATAATCCTCAACGAAATTTTGTTTTCCTGCCTCTGGAAGCATCGGGAAGATTGTCATTCCCTGGTTGAACCGCATTATCGCCATTTCGGGACTTCCGTAGCCATTCTGCCTGTTGGCCCGCACATGCTCCATCTTCTGCAATGCTTGCGGCGGTACGCCATCTTCTTTGCACTCTTTCTGGAAACGTTTGGCTTCTTCATCTGAGGTCGAAGGATCGGCGGCGCGCGCGAACATCTGATAGTAAAGTGTGTCGCAGTATCCGTACCAATTCGTAATCTCCGCCTCGCCTACAGAGGATGTGTTTGCGGCCTCATAATCAACCTGTCGCGCGGTCGGTTGTTCCCCGCGTCCGTCCTGCCGGTAACTGACGCTAGTCCGGGCGATTCCAAGATTGTCAGTAAGATGGGCGCGCAAAAGATTATGTGCCGCTATGGGACCATCTG
>QHXS01000199.1 GCA_003223975.1 Acidobacteriota bacterium | reverse complement strand
CGCGCGTTTCTGGACAAAGGTCATGCGCGATCTGGGCATTGTGAAGTTCGATGAGCCGTTCAGGCGTTTGCTGACGCAGGGAATGGTTGTCGGCGAAACATTCTTTGACGATTCCACAGGCAAACGAATTTACTTTCCACCCGAGAAGGTCACGGTCGAACGAGACGAAAAAGGCAAGATCGTGAGCGCCGTCGCTGCGAATTCGATGAACGCAGCTGACGAGAATCCAAAATCCAAAATCCAAAATCCAAAATCGTTAAAGTACGCGATCGAACGGATGTCGAAGTCGAAAGGCAACGGCGTAGATCCTGACGAGATGGTCGAGATCTACGGTGCTGATGCGACACGTCTGTTTGTATTGTTCGCGGCTCCGGTCGAGAATGAGCTTGTCTGGAATGAAGCCGGCATCGAAGGCGCGGTTCGCTTTCTCCAGCGTGTCTGGCGATTTGTCTACAAATGGAAAAACGTACTGCATGCTGTTAACCAACAGCGACAGGCTGACAGCCCGTCGCACGACGGCGTCGCCAAAAAACTCCGTCAAAAAACGCACCAAACCATCAAGCGCGTTCACGATGCATTGGAAACGCTGCAATTCAACACGCCGGTCGCGGCAATGATGGAGTTGTGCAACGCACTTTACGATTCAAAGATCGAACCCGATGCCGCAACCGACGATGAACGCATTGCTGTTGCCGAAGCAACCGAAGCATTGGTGTTGATGCTCACGCCATTTGCTCCTCACACGTCGGAAGAACTGTATTCGGTCTTGGTTGGCAATGAAAACGGCATCGTCGCTAACAATGCCCTGTTCCCGGAATACAAAGAGGAACTCGCGCGCACAGACGAGATCGAGATCGCGATCCAGGTGAACGGGAAATTGCGCTCGCGAATTTTTGCAAGTCCGGACGCTGCAGATGCCGACCTTCAGGCAATGGCGCTAGCCGACGAAAAGGTGACCGAATATACCAACGGCAAAGAAGTTGCAAAAGTGGTCGTAGTACCGAAACGTCTGGTGAACATCGTGGTTCGCGGTTAGGCAGCGTCTACTTTGGCTCGCGGTTCGAATCGATCATTTCCAGCGTCACATGCTCGGACGCCGCAAGGATCTCAGCGGCCGCGTCGCCGGTTAAAAGTTGGGTGGTTCTTTCATCAAAATATCGATAAACGGAATCGGAACAAAACATCACTTCGGCGCGGACGTTATGTAGCCGGTGCAGAACGCCGTTATCGGCAAGCTGCCTCAAATGCTCTTTCGTCGATTTGAACAGATCCTCGGCGTCCGCTACACATATTAGCTGGACCGGGCGCTCGCATTTCGGACAGTACGCTCGCGAACTTCCGCGAAGCCTTGCCATGAACCGAAACTGCTCGTTCAGCGTTCGCCGCGAGATCTCTAACGTCGGATCCGTTCTATTCTTTTTCATCGTACCAATCCGTCAAGTCGAGCGAGCAATAAACGATGCCTCTGGGCGTCGGTACAATTAAAGACGTGAAACCGAACAGAATGCGGACGTGACCTGCCCGAAACCGGCTTGACACATGATGCAACAGTGTGTAATATATGATACAGCTGCGTTGGCGGCCCGCGGTCGGGCGCGCTTACGCCGCGGTCAAGGTCGAGTGTTTATGACATTTTTGTGGACGATATCGTTGAATTTTCTAAAAACGCGATGTTTGCGCCACCCGCGCGCCACCCCGTCCACCGCGCCAGGTGGCGCAAATATCACGGCCCTTGCTGGCAGGATGTCCAGGTTTGCAACAAATATTTGTGCGGAAACGTTTAATCCTTGCTTGAATTGCGTAAAACAAATAGAATCAGACGAGTTAGGTTGCCGCAAAATTAAGCCAGAATTGTGTCATTATTTAGACCTATTTCTCTCCAGAGGTAGCGGAGCATGTTGACGATTGCGCAATGAAAGAGTGCCAGCTTTGTAAACACTGTTATGCCGACGATGTCTCGACCTGTCCAAAGGATGGGATGCCGACGATGCATACGCTTGCCGGTGAGCCCATCCTGGAAGGCAAGTATCAGCTGGAACTGCGCCTCGGTCAGGGCGGAATGGGAGTCGTTTATAAGGCACGACACTCGTATCTAAAGACCCAGCTTGCGATCAAGATCATTCTGCCGGACCTCGTTGGAAACGACCCGCAACTCGTAACCCGTTTTCGACAGGAGGCCCTAGCCGCCGCGGCAATTCGCCACCAGAACGTGGTCGCTGTTACCGACTACGGGGTGATCGGCGGTTCGATCCCTTTCCTGGTGATGGAATACGTCGAGGGCGAATCGCTCCATGATCTTCTCGCGCGGGAAAAGAAACTCGATCCCGAGAGAGCGTTCGATCTAATTTCAGCCGTCAGCGCAGGCGTGGGAGCTGCTCACCATCAAGGCATCGTTCACCGCGACCTCAAACCGCTGAATATCATGATCTGCAACGACAAGCCGAGCATGTCGCAGGCTGTCAAGATCCTTGATTTCGGACTTGCAAAGATCAAATCTGGAGAACTGCTGGGATCATTCATTCAAGCCCAGACTACGGGCCTGATGGGCTCGCCATATTACATGGCGCCGGAGCAGTGGGCTGATGACGAGCCGGATTCGCGGTCCGATATCTACAGTCTGGGAGTAATGCTTTATCAGATGCTAGCGGGAGATGTGCCATTTAAGGGCTCATCTATTCCCGCGATCATGAAGAAGCATATCTCGGATCCTGCGCCGATGTTTGCGTCGATGGGCATCAGCATTTCGCCCGAACTCGAAACGGCCGTTATGCATACGCTCGAGAAAGATAAGGCCAAGCGCACGCCGTCTGTCGAGGCGTTGATCAGCGAGCTCCGCGAAGCGATTTATCCACAAGCGATCGGCATCCACACAACTTCAGGCGGCGGCGCTCACCCGGTCACGACGTTGAACATCTGTACCAACCCGCCTCGTTCAACTGTTTTTGTCGATAACGTCGCTGTAGGTCAAAGCCGTGAAGATGGCTGGATAACCCTTAACGGGGTCCAAACCGGGAACCATAGTATCCGCATAAGTAAAGAAGGATTTGGCGACTGGCAAAATGATATAGTTTGCGACGGGAAACCGCAGCAGGTATATGCCGAACTTGGTTCGGGCGGAGCCTCATCGGCGGCAGCAACGGTAGCTTATAATGCTGGAATAGGACCAAACACACCTCAGAATCTTTCAATGACCGGCGACCATGCATCTGAGGTCCAAAAGACGATGGTGCAGAATTGGGACACCGGCCGTCAACATATCGGCGTGCAATCGCAACCGCCGAAAAAGTCTTTCTTTTCGCCGCTCGTTCTCGCTTCCGTTGGAGTTGTGGTTTTACTCGGCATCGGGGTGCTGGGATTTGGCGGCGCGTACATGGCAGGCGTATTCAGTCCTAAGAAAGATCCGGGAAATTCAGTCCCGGTTAACACCACCACGTCGCCGGTGCCGACCGATACACAAAAGACTTCTACCAAAGCTGAATTGCTTGCGATCCCCGGCGGGTCGTTCACGATGGGGCGAAATGACGGCAACGAAAATGAGAAGCCGGAACATGAGGTGAACGTTGCGGCATTTCGCATGGATAAGAACGAGATCACGAATTCGGAATTTTTTGAATTTATGAAGGCCTCGAATTATAAACCTGCGAACGGCGATAAATTTCTCGCCCATTGGGTTAATGGAAAACCGATCGGTGGCGAAGAAAGTATGCCGGTCCGGTTCGTTAATATCGAGGACATAAAAGCGTTTGCCGCATGGCGATCGAAACGAGATAACACTACTTATCGATTACCCACAGAACAGGAGTGGGAATACGCAGCGAGAAACGGAAGTAAAAAGAATCTTTATCCCTGGGGTGACAGCTACGATCCGAAATGCGCCTACATGGACCAGAATAATAACGAACCCGTTTCTGTCGGAACGCAATCATGCCCGGATTCGTGGGGCGTACAGGATCTGATCGGTAATGTTTTCGAATGGACCGGCACGGCCGCGTCGCTGTACCCGGGAAGCCCCGGTGAGATCAAGCCTACATCCGAGCCGCATTTCATGCTTCGCGGAGGATCGGCATTCCAGAAGTCGACCGGGCAAAATGCGATAACATCGACGTTCCGAATTGCGGTACCCGGTAGCAGAAGAAGCGCCGAACTTGGTTTTCGTCTTGTTCGTGCTGAATAGATTTGACCAATTGAAAGCAAGGTGAAAGGCGTAGGGAAATAATTCTTACGCTTTTTGTTTTTTGATGAATATCATCCTAGCCCAACCTAACGCTCCCGACGGCCGCAACGCGCAACGAGAGTTCCAGAAACCTATCGTGACCATCGGCCGGGATACCACGGAATGCGACATCGCTTTCGAAAAAGCAGAATTTCCGATGGTTTCACGCAAGCATGCCGAGCTGCGTGTCGAAAACGGCCATTGGGTGCTGGTCGATCTCGGTTCAACTTACGGGACGTTCATAAACGGTCAGAAGATCAGTCATTCTCAGGCAATTTCGGCAGGCAGTACTCTTCAATTTGGACTTGACGGCCCAAAATTGATCGTAGTTTGGTACGAAATCGGCAACCAACCAGCTCCCGCCCCTGCGGAATCAAAAGTTGAATACCGTAATGAGCCGCAGATTCCGGCGATGCCGTCCTCGCTGCCGGTGCAACTGCCGCAGGCTCAACTCGATATTCCAGGTCCGCCGGCAAAGCCCTCGCTAGCCATTTCGAAGCCTACGGTTTGGTTTGGCAGGGAATCCGATTGTGATGTGATCTTCGATAAGACCTCGACCACCGTTTCGAGGCGCCATGCCGAAATTGTTTTCGACGGTGCGGATTTCGTGGTCATGGATAATAAGAGTTTCAACGGCACGCTTATCAATGGACAGCGAATTTCTGCGGCAACACCGCTCTATCATGACGACCAGATCCAGCTTGGAATAGGTGGACCGATCATCATATTCAACTCGCCAGGACGTATCGCACCAGCAGGATCGAGCCTCGCCGGTCAGCGTTCGGTATCCGCGATTCGCAATGTTGCTATTCCAGCCACATCAGATTCTTCGAAGACGATGGTCGCAAACCTTGGCCGGACGCCGTCGAGGCCTCTGGCTGAGATAACAAATGAGCCCCAACTTTTGATGAACGTGCAGTTCGGAAACAAGTCTGAGCTGACGATCGGCCGTGAGGAATCGAACGACATCCGCATTGACGGCCTTCAGATCTCGAAACATCATGCAAAGTTGCGGTTATCGGGCGGTGAAGTTTTTATCGAGGACTCCAATTCGACCAACGGTGTGTTTATTAACGGCACGCGCGTATCACGGCAAACCATACGTCCGAACGACAACGTACAGATCGGCGCCTTCATTATTAGGGTTGATCAATCGGGTGCGGTTGCTGTTTTCGATGCCCGGTCGAAAATGCGGATCGATGTTGTAAATGTCACTCGCGCGGTGAAGTTTCGGGGTGGCAAGATAAATATACTCGATGCGGTCTCGTTCTCGGTCCAGCCAAATGAATTTGTGGGCGTGCTGGGTCCTTCAGGAGCTGGAAAGTCGTCGCTGATCGATGCCATGAATGGTGTTCGGCCTCCTAAGACCGGAAACGTTCTGATAAACAATTTGGACCTTGATCGACATTTCGATTCACTCAAGCAATCTATAGGCTATGTTCCGCAAGAAGACACGATTCATCGTGAATTGACGGTGTATAGGTCACTCTATTACGTTGCCAGACTTCGATTGTCTCGTGATGTCTCATCGCGGGAGATCGATCAGATCGTTAACGAAGTGATGGACGTAACTAGCCTCACGGAACGAAGGAATATTGCTATCAACAAACTCTCAGGCGGCCAGCGAAAACGGGTTTCTATCGCAGTTGAATTAATAACAAAGCCGTCTTGTATCTTTCTTGACGAGCCAACGTCGGGGCTCGACCCAGCTGCCGAAGACCGAATCATGAGGCTCTTCAAGCAAGTTGCCGAGTCGGGCCGCACGGTCGTAATGTCCACGCACGCGATGGAAAATGTAAGCATGTTCGACAAGATCGTGATACTGATGCGTGGACGTGTCGTTTATTACGGACAGCCGGACGGTGCGTTGACCCATTTCAAAGCTCCTAATTTTAAGGAGCTTTACGAGTTGCTTGAAGAACCTGTCGATGAAGGCGTTAAGCAGCAAGGCGAAGCTAGTCGGACAAAGTTAGAGGACCAAACGTCCGAGGAATGGCGACGAAAATATGTTGCGACGCCTGAATATAAACAACTTGTCGAAGAACCATTGAAACAACTCGGAACACTACAACCGGGTGTTTCGAACAAGCGTCGCAGGCTTGGTATTTTTGGTTCGATTCGGCAATGGGCAACACTTTCGCGCCGGTATTTCGAGGTGTTGGCCAAAGACCGATTGAATCTATTCGTGATGTTGGCCCAGCCTCCGCTAATTGCGATTTTGACCTTTGTCGTGATGGGCAGTAATTGGCCGCGGGATTTTCTTTTTTTCGTCGTAGCGCTTGTTGCGATCTGGTTCGGTACTTCGGATTCAGCTCGCGAGATAGTTACAGAGCATGCCGTTTATAAGCGGGAGCGAATGTTCAATCTTGGGATCATCCCATATCTTTTCTCGAAGTTCTTCGTGCTTGGGATTGTTGTACTTCTACAATGTACGATGCTCTACGTACCATTAAAGTTATTGCATTTTGTCGGGCTAATGGCCATGCCCGGCGAGCTCGGGGGTATTCCGCAATTCTGGGCAATGCTTCTAACAGGGTTCGTCGGGCTTGCCCTGGGACTTTTCGTTTCCTCGATCTTCAAATCGCCGCAGCTTGCTTCGACCCTGATTCCGTTGATCCTAATTCCCCAGATCTTGTTTTCGGGGATCGGAGGCTCTCCGCGCGGGCTCAATAAAGTGCTAAGCATGACAATGCCGGCGGCGTGGTCGTTTGACACGATGAAACGATTTTCGACGCTTGATACCCTGGGCCCGGAGGGTGCGCGATCTGGCACAAAGGGCCTAGGATTGTATAAATATGTTGAGTCAGAGAACGAAAAGGCCCTCGCGAAAGCGAAAAAAGATCTGGAGAACTTCAAAAATATCTCAGGCGGAAATTATCAGCCAGAGCAGCCGGGGGATCCATCGATGGCCGATGAACTGGTTGTACCCGAAATGAAAAAGGTGCCAGCGGACTTAAGCGGTTACGTAACGTTTCTGCACCCCTGGATGAACGAAATTTTAAACCAGTTCGTATTGATGGTAATGTTTTGGATGTTGGCCTTCTGTACGTTGATCGTACTAAAGCTGAAGGATCTAAGATAGTTTTTCAAATGAAGTATTATTCGACCAGATTAGTCTTGCTTGTAATATGTGCCTTCGTTTTTTCAAGTTGTTCGGGATCGGGCGATTCAAGATCATCCACGAAAGAAGCCGGGGACAATTCGGCTTCGAAAAGCCAAAACGCTGAGGGGACTCAACCGAACGGAAAGAATTCTGAATACCCGCAACTGCCTGAAAAGCTCGCGCAGGCCGATTTAGAAAACCTCGACCGCACGACTACGAAGATTGCCGACCATAAAGGCAAGGTCTTATTATTAAATCTTTGGGCGACCTGGTGTGGATTCTGCAGGCAAGAAATGCCTTTGCTCGTAAAGATGCAAGATGAGCATCGGGACGAAGGATTTGAGGTCTTGGGTTTGAATATTGACGACGAATCCATCGACGAGGTCAATTCGTTTGCTCAAGAAATGAAGCTTAACTACTCCTTGGTTTGGTCGAACGCCAAGACCACCAATGAGTTATTAAGGATCAGCAAGTTTCAAGGTATACCGCAAAGTTTTCTTGTCGATCGTGAAGGTAATCTTCGCGGCGTATTCACCGGGGCAAACCCTGCCAACCTGAAAAAGATGGAGGACCTTATCGCGAGTGTCGTTGGCGAGTGATCATTTCGGCGACACATTCGGAAAAATCGGAGCGACCAGGATCGTTTTGAAGCTTGCTAACCGCACCAGCCCAGGTGAAGAACCTTTCGGCTTATTCACGAACTTTTTTAGCGTATAGTTAACTGCCGCCTTTGGCTGTTTGTTTCCCTGGCTGTAGAACGCGGCAAGCTGTGCGCCCTCGATCAATGTTTTTTGCGGGATGTCTTTGCGATCCGCATTTCGGATTACGACATGGCTTCCGGGATAATCAGCGGCGTGCATCCACGTATCTCGCGAATTAGCGACCTTGAATGAGAGAACATCATTGTCGACCGCCTTCTTGCCTACGAGGATCTCGAAACCGTCCGATGAAGTAAAGGAGCGAATACCTTTCGACGCCCACTTCACCTGAACTTTTTTTGAAGGGCGCTTAGTCTCGTTCGATTTACCGACGATCGATTCAAAGAACGCAATATCAGTTGACCGGACGGCGGCCTCAATATCCTCGCGAAGTCTCTCAGTTGCTTCGATCTTTTTCTGCACTGTCTCCAATCGAGAAGCGATCTCAGCGGCTCCATTCCTCGCCTTTATGTATTTTCGGAAATATCTTTGTGCAGCCTCAGCGACCGATTCGTTTGGGTCGGCTTCAATTTCAATTAGTGGTGCATTTTCCTGGAATAGATCTTTCACGAGAATAAAACTATCTTTTCGTACTGCGGTCGACTGACTTGCAAGCAAAAGGTCGCCGAATCGCTTCCACAATTTGGCATCACCGTGATGTTCGAGATCGGTCTCGAGATTCTTCATCAAGCGTCGCAATTTTGACAATTCATTTCGGCACTTCTTGCGAGCTGCAGCAGCCAAACGTTCATAATCGGTCTCTGCCTCTTGACACAAATAGTGCTTATCTAGAATTTGAGAAAGCGTTCCGCTGGGAAGTTCTGACCGCCGAAGTTCGTCATTATCATCTATATCCGACAGCGAAGGGAACTTATAAACCATGCCGATCGACTGTTCATCTTCATTCGGTTTCTTCGCGGCGGTAACTATTCGCCTGTTCGAATCCAGCACGAACATATTGGCGGATTTCCCTGTCAGTTGAACCATTAGCGATATCGATCCCGCAAGGCTGCGAAATTGGAACTCGATCACCCTTTCGGCTTCTTCTTTTTCTATTCCGATCAATTCGCGTCCTTCAAGTGATTTTGTGAGATCAACTGTGAATTTGCTCGGATTCGTCTTTAGTTTCTTAAGGTCTCTTAGGCGGCGTTCGATCAGGTAGATGCGTGGCTCAATTGTTTCAATTCCTATGAACAGTAATCGAAATCCGTCACCGTCGAAAGCGAGAGCAAAACGTTGTTCACCCAATTGAAAAGCTTCTCGAAACCTCAGTCCAAGAAGTGCGTCGCGAATTTCCGGGACGATCCTTTGGATCAGTTGTTCATTCACGAATTGAGTTTACCGTTCAAAATAAAAAAGGCGAAAGCCGCTGAGGTTTCGCCTTTCATTCAAATTGAAACAAGCTTCAGTATTCCCGGATCAAAAGAGTACCGGCGACAATGTCGTGCATTGCCCGGCGTTCCTCGTTGAAGAACAAAGGTACGAAGCCGATCCCTAGCAGCATGAGCGACAAAATATAGACCGCCGAATTCACGGCCGCTTGGTGAAGTGAGGGCAACTCATTAGCTTCCGCGTCGATTATCTCGATGGCGAAAAGCTTCATTCCGAACGTGCGGCCAACGATAGCGATAGTCGCTGTGAAATAAACGAACATCACTGCGATCGCTGCTCCGAGAATGGCGAATACTCCGGAAGTCGTTGCGAATGACGTGCCGGTAACCAAAAGCGGTGAAAGAAGAATGGCTGAGGCGAATCCACCAATGATGAGGTCGAAAACTGCCGCGCCAAATCGCATCGAAAACGGTGCGAGGTCGTCGATGTCTTCAATGGGATTGTGCTCGACTTCCTCGAAATCAAAAAGCTCTTTAGCATTCCAAAAACTTAGCCGATCGAAGCTGAGTTTCGTCTTTAACTCTGTTTCAACCTCGATCTTCAGTGAGTCGTTGACGATCGCAGCCGGTAGTGGCGTTTCCGGCTCGGGAATCGGCGGGAGTTTATTCGTGTCAAATTTCTTTTTTTCGATCCTCAGCGGCGAAACAAGTTTTGGCTTAGGAGCTTCTACGATGGGTTTTGCCGGCATCGAGTTTGCACTGGCTGCCTGTGTACGTTCTACAACGTCGAATGGAAACGATCGAATCGGAGGTGGCGATTTTTTTGCCTTGGCGGTCGCCGCCGCAGCCATGCCGACCGCCGCGCCCGAACCGTAAACCTTTCTTGAGGCCTCGATCCGCTTCATCGCGTTCGCGAGTTTTTCGTTCTGCCTGGGAGGTTCCGAGAGCTGTCCTGATACGCGTTGTGCTATAACCGGTGCAGAAGTCACCAACGGAGCCGCCGCGACCTGAGGAGAATTATCCTGTATTGGAACGCCATTTCGTTTTCGGATCGAGTTCTGAAGCTTGAGGCGCCAATCGGGCACAGTTGGGTTCGCCGGCATGAAGTCTACGAGCGTTGGATTGGTTTCCTTTCGACTTAATTGCGCAGTGATCGGCCGCGGTTTAGTCGCCACTGGAAGGGATTCAACCGGCAAATGTTTAACAGACTCCTCGCTGTTAATGGGAATTACTTCGGGTACGGTTGGCGTCGTCTTCGCCGCGACTTTAATCGGCTGTGGTGTCCACGGAAGTACCGGTTCGAAGGCAGTTTTTTCCGGTCGTTTCAGCGGCCCTGAAGGAGGCTTCACGATCTTTGACTCCAGTTCTTCGCGGACCGTGTCGTGCATCATTGCTCCGCAGGTCAGGCAAATAGACAGGGTTGGCGCGAGTTCGCGTTTGCAAACCGGACAATTCATAGGCTTTCCAAAACCAAATTCGCTTGATTATCTTGGGGTAACCGGGGACTAAACGAGGAAAGAATATCAGACTTTACTTTAAGTCGTCAACAGTAAAGCGCAGAAAAACAACAACTTCCTGCGATTTTGACTGCTTAGCTTAATAAATTCTTTTAATACAATAATTACAATACCGTAACCGTGCCTTACAACGGTTGGCGGCCTGCAAACCCAGCCCGACCTCATGCCACCATTCGATACGCTCAGGCTCGCCAAGTTGCCAGCAGAGAAGAACCATGCGGCCGTCTCGCATACTTGGAAAATCGATCAATCCTCGAGTGTAATCTTTTAGTTGAACACCTTCGTCGTTGAGCTCGGTCGTGAGTTTGCCGACATTGTAAAGAGCTTCAACGTAATCCGATCCGCCAATCATTCCACCACCGAAATTTGACGCTGCTGCGGCGGCACTGGCCGACTCTCTTAATTCACCGATCTCGGCGTAAAGCGTTTGGATCTTCCTGAGCCGCGCGGCAACATCGGTCAATGCTTCGTTTGCTTCTTCCACTGTAAACAACTTCATCTTGAGTTCGGTAGTCATAAAATTTTGCGATTTTCGCGATTCAACGGTCAAGCTAACTGATTCCGGAATGTTAAAATCCATTCGCTGCAATGAAAAGAAATATCGAACGCCCTCGCCGCGACCGCGAATTGAGAACCGATGATGTTGCGAAGCCCGCGAATGAAAATATCGTGTTCGGCGTGATGCCGGTGCTCGAGGCATTGCGCTCTAAATCGGGCCGCGTCGAACGTTTGTCGATCGCCGTCGGGTCGAATCCTCATCGGCTTCGCGAAATATTCGATCTTGCACATTCAGCCGGGCTGCGGATCGACCGATTATCCAGTGAACAACTCGACCGGATCACCGGCCGCGACGTCAATCATCAGGGCGTGGTCGCTTTTGTCGCCGCGGCTGATTATGCTGACCCTGATGCCATCTTCGCCTCCCTAAGCAACGATACGCTACTTCTCCTGCTGGATGGCGTCGAAGACCCGCGAAATCTCGGAGCCATACTGCGTACTGCCGAGTGCGCCGGCGTTGGCGGCGTTTTCATCCCTGAGCGGCGTGCCGTTGGTCTGACCGAAACGGTCGCGAAATCTGCTGCCGGTGCAACGGAACATATCAAGGTCGCCAAAGTTTCCAATCTAAACAAACTTATCGAAGACCTCAAAAAGCAGAATGTCTGGGTTGTGGGCGCGAGCGCCGATGCCCGGATCGATCATACGGAATGGGATTGGACCAGAGCGTCCGCCCTAGTACTTGGCGGCGAGGGCAAAGGCCTGCATCGGCTTGTCGCCGAGAACTGCGACGTATTGGTAAAAATCCCGATGTATGGAAAAATAGATTCATTGAACGTCTCGGTCGCCGCCGGCGTAATACTTTTTGAAGCCCGGCGACAACGAGGGAAACTCAAAACGGAAAACGGAAAATGATCGGCTGAGGATTTTCCACTTTGCATTTTCCATTTTCAGTTAAATTATGTTTTGTCCCAAATGCGGAACCCAAAATCCCGAGACCGGCAAATTCTGCCGCAGCTGCGGAACAGATCTCGGCAATGTTTCGAACGCGCTGAGCGGCACCTTGCCTAAGCCGCTTCAACTTGTCGATCGTCGCGGCCGCCCGGTCAGTTGGGAAAAAGCGATCGTAAAGATCTTTACCGGCGTGGCATTCCTGTGCGTGGCGGTCGCACTTTCGTTCTCGATCGGCAAAGGCTGGTGGTTTTGGATGCTGATCCCAGCGTTCACAAGCCTCGGCGCCGGCATCGCCCAGTTCGTTCAACTTCGAAAGGCCGAGCAGGGAAACCTTGCGGGCCTTTCGCACGTCACCGATGCGACGCCCAATCCCGTGCACACGACAAATGCCGCATTGCCGCCGCAGCAGACCGAATTCATACCGGCCGCCGAATCTCGCTATAAGACGGGCGACCTCGTCCCGCCAAGCGTGACCGATACCACCACAAAACACCTTGAAGTGAATTCCGAAGGCGAGACGATGACGCTGCCGAAGATCTGACCGCACGCAATGAAAGTTCTGTCAGTCAATGTCGGCATGCCCAGGCTTGTTGAGTACCTGGGCGAGCCGGTCGCAACCGCTATTTTCAAATCCCCGGTCAAAGGCAAGGTCGCCGTTGGCCAATTCAACCTTGAAGGCGACAAGCAGGCGGACCTGACCGTCCACGGCGGCCGGGACAAGTCAGTTTACATTTACCCTTCCGAACATTATCCGTATTGGCAAAACGAACTGCCCGACGCCGAGCTGCCCTGGGGCATTTTCGGCGAAAATCTGACTACAACCGGATTGCTCGAAACCGAGGTCCGGCCCGGCGATCGCCTGCGTATCGGCACAGCCGAGTTTGAGGTTACGATACCCCGCTATCCGTGCTACAAGCTCGGCATCCGGTTTGGCAGGAAAGACATCCTAAAACGCTTCATGCTTAGCGGCCGCAGCGGATTTTATCTGACCGTCCTGAAAACCGGCGAACTCGAAACGGGCGACCCGATCGAATTCACGCCGATCGGCGGCGGAGCAACGATCTCCGAGATCTTCGGGGAACGTCTGCGGAAAAGAACCTGATTTCGATCCGTGCCAAACTGTCCCACTGTCCCGCTGCGGTCACTTTGTCCGGAGCTTGTCCGCCGGCTGTCCGGCCGTTGTCCGGTGGCTGTCCACCCGCGGCGTATGGACAAATAAGCCGTGCTTCTGCAATAGTTACAGCGTTTTCAGGGACGAATTACAGCGATTTTCAAAAAAACTTTTTCGCACCTGTTTTGTTTGAACTATTTTCGAGTTTTCAAAGATCAAATGGGCCAGTTAACCACGGCCTGTTGCTGCAACAGTGTATCATAAACTGCACTAGATGTAAATAGGATTTTCTGTGAAAGGCGGATCTGTCGCTGAAGGCGACAAATATAAAGCCTGGGGTGAGCGAGTGAAACGAGCGTAACCCCATGAATATGTGAACCGGCGAATCGCTCCCTGAAAGGGAGCAACAAGGAGCGTGGTTGTTCGACTCCTTCAGGGTCGGAATTCGATTTACGATCCTAACCCAGGGTGGCGGCGGAAACCGCCTTACCCT
>QHXS01000198.1 GCA_003223975.1 Acidobacteriota bacterium | reverse complement strand
CAAAAGACTACCGGGGTTATTTCGAGAGTTTTATTGCAGCCCAGATCGCGTTCAAGACAAAGATCGTTGCCGCTGATGAAAAAGAAGCCGTCGATAATATCGGACCTCGATCTCGCAAAGTCCTGAATTTTGGCCATACTTTCGCTCATGCGCTCGAAAAAGCCTCTAACTACAGGCATTTAAAGCACGGAGAGGCTGTTGGATACGGAATCGGGTTTGCCGCTATTTTATCGAAAAAACTTGGACTTTTGGACACAAAGGTTGTAAACTTGTTGTGCGATGTTGTTCACCGCGTCGGCAGACTTCCGTCGATTCGCAACATCAAGGCGACGGATGTTTTCGAGGCTTTGAGCCATGACAAGAAAAAGATCGGTGATTCACTTCAATGGGTTCTTTTGAAAGGTATCGGTAAACCGGTGATCGTTCCTCACAGCGAAATTGGCGACCGTCTTATTCGCCAGACGATCGAAGAGTTCATTTCTGCAAACTAGCTCCCTGTTCAATTCCTTGGTGGAGCAATCCAAAATGAAAAAGTTATATCTGGAAAGGCCCTCAGAGCGCGGCGGCGCCGGAGTAAAGTTTTTAGCAATAGCTGTCGTGCTGGTGCTGATCGCAAACGCGGGGTACAACTACATTCCTATCGCATATGCCGGCGCGAGCTTTCAGCAAGAGATGGATACCGCCGTCGTAAAAGGCTTGGCTGCACCGGGCCAGTTTAAACCCGCCGACGTGGTCAGGGCACATATTGATCGTGCGGCGAAAGACTATGATGTTCCCGCCGAAGCGGTGATCGAGATCAAACCTAGTGGAAACGTTATCCAAGCTCACGTCGCGTACACGAAGTCCGTCGACATGTTGCCGTTCGGCTTATATAGGTACAAGTATGAATTCAATCACGTTTCCGCGCCGGTTGGATATTTGACGAAGCAGTGATCAGGTAGAAAGGGCCATAGCGGCACGGATCTTGGCGGGCTGTATCTGAATTAGCGACTGCGGAGCGTCAGCAAGCCACGTGGTCGGACAAACCCCGCAAGTAGTACATTTTTCGACAGCAGGGCACGGGAGACTTGAAAGAGCCTCACGTGCTTTTTCATGTTCGGTCTTCAGGAACTCGAACGACAGACCTGAATCTACGATCGACCACGGAAGAAACTCGTCGTAACTGCGGTCTCGTGACGTATGAAAAGCCGGGTCGATCCCTGTTTCACGCACTGCGCGATCCAGATCGCCGTTCATTTGGGCCGCGCGGTCGATCACTTTCGCAACCGTTCGGTCCCCCGAGGAAAACAGGGCTTGTTCATGAGCTATCCGCGCCGACATGAACCGGATATCGACATTCGGGACCTTGCTCAACCCTTTGCAAACATACTTGATGCGCTTTCTTAACTCCTTTTCACCGCAGATCGCGTCCCATTGAAGCGGCGTATTGGGTTTCGGCACGAAGCCGTTCAGTGAAGGAATTATTTTGCCGGCACGGCCGAAGCGTTTTCCTGCTTCGAGCATTCGGTCCTTTATGCGCGTTACGAGGACGAACATTTCGTCCAGATCTTCCTGTGTTTCGGTAGGCAGACCTACCATCATATAAAGCTTGATGGTCAACATTCCGCGATCGAATACCGCGCCGCAGATGTCGACGATCTCGTCGTTCGTGAGGTTTTTGTTTATTACACGCCGAAGGCGGTCCGAACCGGTTTCCGGAGCGACCGCGATCTGCTGGTCCTTCGAGTCTACAAGCGCGTCGAGCAATTCATCCGATATCTGATCAAGTCTTAACGACGAGACCGAAATGCGATAATCCATCGCTCGAAGCTCGCGAAGGATCGTCGATATCTCGGGATGATCGCAAACCGCTGTAGAGACCAGGCCGATCTTATCCGTTTTCGAACGCCATTCCTTCGCTTTTGCCAAAATATCCTTCGCCGGCACGACACGCGGCGGATAGTAGTTGTAACCGGCCCAGCAAAACCTGCAGCCCTGCGAACAGCCGCGAGAGATCTCGACAAGCAATCGATCACCCATCTCAGCTTTAGGCGACCAAACCGAGGTGGAAGGGCAAAACGTGTCTTGATTCACCAAAAACTCGGCCAGCTCGTCTTCGCCGCGTTTCATTGCGCGGCGTAACGTGCCTTCTTTAGGGTTGGTCGCGGCGAGGGCCCGGCCGACGCGGCGAGGAACGCCTTCCTGATTTGGTAAATAATCAAAAACGGTGCCGTCCTCGTTATAGATCACGTCGTAGAACGAAGGGACGTAAAATCCGCGGCCGATCCGCGAGAGCGATAGCAAGATCTCGTCCTTCGTCTCGTTTTCGAGGATCGCATCGACAAGTTGATGAGCGAGGATCTCTCCCTCGCCGACAGCGATAACGTCGGTAAAATCAGCAATGGGTTCCGGATTAAGGAACGAGGCCGCGCCGCCCATGATGACGAGCGGGTGAAAATGATTCCTATCTTTCGCCCATACCGGAATGCCGGAAAGCTGCAGCATCCGCGCCATGTTCAGATAATCGGTCTCGAACGAGATCGAAAATGCGACAACATCGAAATTTCTGACGGGTGTTTGTGTTTCCAGCGAAAGCAGCGAAGTTCGCGAGCGTTCGTATTCCTTCAGCTCGTCTGCGTCCGGCATGAAAACACGTTCGCATGAGACCTCTGGGATGTTATTGAACAGCTCATACATCGTATGGAGTCCGAGATTCGCCATCCCTATCGCGTGCTCGTTGGGATAACAAAGCGCGATCCGGAGCTGTGCGCCGTGGCTGACGACATATCCTTCCTCGTGTTTAAGCTTTTGCTTGTAGCTTTCTACTATCCGGTTACTCATTCATTAAACAAACGACAAGAGTATCAAACCCTGTCGAAATGGAAAATCAAAGGCGGCCGAAACCGCCTCTTACTTTCACTGTTTCTTCTTATTATCCGCTTTCGATGTAAGCGGCGGCCCTAATACATACGGCCGGTGCTGAACGACGAAAGTTTTTTCGTCCGTCTGGCCGTCGCCGTCGACGTCAACCTTAACTTCAAGTTTGTATTTTTTTCCAGGTTCGTGCGGCTGTTCCAGTTCGTATGCGAGATTATATTGGCTTCGCAGCACCGAATTAATGGACTGCAAATATCCCGGGATCTCAGCAGGGAAAGTCATTTCAAAATGCATACCGCCGGATTCTCTTGCGAAAGTATTCATCGCATTCTTCGCTTGCAGAAATGTCATGCGATCAGGCATACCCGGCATCACGCGTGCGGGGTCAAGGGCATCGCAGTAAAGTTTGCAAAACATGTTACCGGTGCTGATGATATAGAGGGGGATCCCGGCTTCCTGGACGATCCGCCGAGCTTCGTCGTAATTGATGCGGCTAAAGGTATCAATCCCCGAAGCGACCAGAATGATCGCGCGTCTTTTCGATTTGACCGCGACCATTCCGGAATAATCGGATTTTTCCTCTTTCGAGTTTTCCAATACGACTGAATCGGCTCTGCCACCGACCAACGCAAGCTTTATAGCGTCGTATAAATTATTCTCGCGAAACGCCGGATAGTTTCGAAGCAGCAAATTGATCGTGTCTTGTATTCGACGGGGGTCGTTGGTGAAATCTGTGATCGGCGTCGGCCGCAGATCGAATGCGATCACGGAAGCGTAATCGAGCGGCGGTTTGATGAACTGAGACAGAAACTGGGCAACGGGCCGAACCGTCTCGTAATGAGCAGGCTCATAGCCACGGCTGTTCGCATAACCGAAAACTTCGCTCCATTTACTGTATTCGAGAACCAGCGTGACCGTGATCGGAGCTTCCGGTGTCGAAAAGCTGGAAATATCTTTCTTTACTCCATCTTCGTATATCGAAAAGTTCTCTTTCTTAAGCCCACCTATGATCTGGCCGGTCTTCTTATTCAGGACGACGGCGTCGACGTTTACGACGTTAGTCTCAATGGCGATCACGCCGGCCTCTTCTTTTGCGTTCTTTTCCTCTTCCTTTTGTTTCTTCTCTTCAGCTTCCTTCAGGAGCTCTTCTTCGGTCTTAGGAACCGGTCTTTGGTTCTTCTTGTCATTTCCGGTGCCGGTGGTCGGGCGCTGCGGTTTAGACTGCGCAAACGAACAGATAGACACCGATCCGAAGACCAATGTGAGAAATACAAATGAAATTGAGAGGCGGATAAAGTGCTTCATATTCGAGGGCCAGAAACGCGTAACTTCAAGGTTAGATACGGATTTTCACCTTTTAGTTGGTCAAAAGCAAGAATTAGGCGTTTCTGGATCGTTGCGGCCTGCAGTCGGAAACGCGAATTTGACTTTGTCAGACTTGCATAACTACAATCGGCGCGAATTTCACGTTTCAATATGAGTTCAACATCCGAGAATCTTAATGCCGTTGGAATTGCGATTTCGTCAAGCGTGCTCAGGGCAGCTGTCGCCCGCGAGGGCAACAGGACGGAGCTTTTGGAGCCGAGGCCGGTCGACGCCAAAGAGTCGATCTTCAAACAGGTAAAAAGCTACATTGACGCACACGCTGCAACGGCCGGCCGGCCGGCATCCATCTGTCTTGCGGTTCCTGGTATGGTCGAGGGATCGACCTTGCGGATCGTAGAGTCCCGAATTCCCGAACTCACGCAGATCGATCTCACCTCAGAGCTTGCGGGCCTAACCAGCGGACAAGTCCTCATCGAGAACGACGCGAACGCTGCCGCGTTTGCGGAATTCGAGGTTGGGGCAGGAAAAGGAAGCCTTAATATATTTTGCGCGATCCTTGGCGAAGGTGTCGGCAGCGGCCTTATTCTGAACGGCGAAATTTGGCATGGATATAAAGGCTTTGCCGGCGAGCTCGGTGCAATAATTGTCGACGAAGAAGAAAATACCCCTCTGGAAAACCTCGCGTCAGTTTCAAATCTCGTGCGGCGCACAAGAAATCGGTTTCATCAGGACAGCACCTCGACCTTAAATCGGCTTCGCGAAGAAAACATAACATTCGAAGACATACTTTCCGCCGCCGAAATGGGCGATGATTTTGCGAGATTGATGCTCGATCGGACAGGCACTTACGTCGGCTCGGCCGTTGCCGCGGTTATCAATCTGCTGAACGTCGAGAAGGTCGTATTGGCCGGCGAAGTTATACGCGGCGGAAGGTTCGTCATAGAAGCAGTGATCGACAGGGCACGTGAATGTACATCGCCACGCACCTTCAATTCAACTGAAATTGTGCTTTCCGAGCTAGATGAAAACGCTACTGCCATCGGCGCCGCTTTGATCGCCGCAAAACAGGTCGTTTAGTTGCAAGCATTTTGCCGTCTCCAATTTGCAGATTCTTAAAGATTTAGTAAGATTAGTTTCAGTTTTACAGCAGTTTTTCTCAATATATTTCTTCAATTCGCATTTCGCTTCCGGCGGGAGTTGTAAATCGGGGTGTAGGCGAATTTTAAATGCCGATAAGTTTGCTTTGGCGTTTAGACGGTCGTTCCAATGGCACAATTCTTTCATAAGAGCGCAAACAACATTGCACGGATCAGTATGATCCTCGGCGTTGTTCTCGCCGGAACTGCTTTTTACGTCTACACTCAGGTCGCCCGGTCATCGTATCTGACCGGCCGATATCTGGAAAAACAGCAGCCGGTTCAATTCAGCCATAAACACCACGTCGGCGACGACGGCATAGACTGCCGCTATTGCCATTCGACCGTCGAAACCACGGCGAGTGCCGGAATGCCGCCGACACAAACGTGCATGAATTGCCACAGTCAGTTGTGGTCCGACAGCGAATATCTTGAACCGGTTAGAGCGAGCTTCAGAGACAACAAACCGATCCAGTGGGAACGCATTCACGACCTGCCGGAATTTGCATATTTCAATCACAGCATTCACGTTGCGAAGGGCGTCGGATGCTCGACGTGCCATGGCCAGATCGACAATATGCCGTCGGTTTATCAGGAAAACACCCTTCAAATGGAATGGTGCATAGCGTGCCATCGAGAACCTGAAAAATATATTCGGCCGAAATCAGAGGTCTTTAACATGAATTGGCAGAATTCAGACCTCACAGATGACGAGCGACTCGAATTGAAGGCGAAAAATAAGATCCGCAGCCGCGAGCTTTTGACGAGCTGTTCGACGTGTCACCGGTAAGTAAAGGAATCGTTAAATAAAGATGCCTAGCCAGGAAAGCAAACAAAACTTTGCGCTGATGCGAAACAAGATCTTGTCAGAGAACGGCAAGGAATATTGGCGCAGCATCGACGAATTCGTTGATGCCCCCGAATTTGAAGAATTCGTCAAACGTGAATATCCGGTTCACTCTGAGGATTGGGATACCTCATTCAGCCGACGCAATTTTGTTAAGTTAATGGGCGCGACCCTTGCGTTTGCTGGCCTTTCGGGTTGCGTTATCCAACCGGCAGAAAGGATCGTGCCCTACGTGCGCCCGAACGAGGACCTGCTTCCGGGCAAGCCGCTTTTCTTCGCCACCGCCTATTCCGTTGGTGGTTATGCAACCGGCCTGCTGGCGAAATCATACGAAGGCCGTCCAATAAAGATCGAAGGAAATCCCGATCATCCCGGCAGTTTGGGCTCGACTGACGTATTGGCTCAGGCCTCGCTGTTGGACATGTATGATCCGGACCGTTCAAAAGAGATCGCGTTCCGCGGCAATCCGAAATCATGGCAAAATTTCATGTCGACATTGCGCGCCGCGATCGAGGAAAACAGGACCGACGGCGGGGCTGGAATTCGATTTTTGACGCCGACTGTCACATCTCCAACTCTTCAAGATCAATTCAAACGGCTCGGACAGGAACTTCCGAATTTCCGTTGGTATCAATACGAGCCGGTGAATAGCGACAATGCGATCGCCGGGGCGAAACTGGCCTTTGGTTCGCCTGCTCACACCGTCTATAAATTTGACGAGGCGGAACGGATATTGTCTCTCGACGCCGACATTTTCTCGGGCTCCAATCCTCGTTATATGGGAGACGTGATAAAAGGCCGCACGCTTTCCGAGGAACGTCACGAGCTCAATCGAATTTACGTCGTTGAAACTACGATGAGCCTGATGGGTGCAAAAGCCGATCACAGGTTGGCAGCCAAACCGAGCCAGGTGCCGGAGATCGCAAAAGCGATCGCGAAGGCCCTGGGCGTTTCAGGCGCAAATTCTACCTATACCGAAAATGCCGCCTGGATCAACGGTGTTGCAAAAGATCTTTTGGAGCACAAAGGCAAGTCAGTTGTAGTTGCAGGCGACAACCAACCGCCGATCGTTCATGCTTTGGCGCATTCGATGAATTCGGCGCTTGGCAATGTCGGGACGACCGTTACGTTCACCGATCCGCTTGCGATCTCAGACCGAACACAGATCGAAGGGCTCCGTGAACTTGTTGCCGACATCGACGCTGGAAAAGTGAAAATGTTGGTTATGATGGGCGGAAACCCAGTTTATAACACGCCGCTAGACCTCCGTTTGAGCCGCGAACGTCTGGATAAAGTTCCGCTTCGGATCCATCAAGGACTTCACTTCGATGAAACTGCCGAACAATGCCACTGGCACGTTGCAGATAAGCATTATTTGGAGTCGTGGAGCGATGCTCGTGGATACGACGGAACGATCTCGATCGTTCAACCGTTGATCAAGCCCCTATACGACGGCCACAACGCTCACGAGTTAGTTCAGCTTTTCTTCCGCGAGAATTTCGACAAGAAAGATCTCGATATCGTAAAGGGATTCTGGCAAACCCAGAATATCAATGTGGCCGTCGCCGGACCTGCGGAAAAACCTGAGGCCGGGCATCCAGCTACTGAAACAAACGGCGCAAAGGTTACTGCGTCGCCGGCCGCACGCCCGTCACCTGTCGCGACATCGGCGGCTCGACCGGCCGCAACGCCTGCAGCGGGTGCGACTACGGCAGCAGCAACATCAAATTTCGAGGACAAATGGCGCCGGATCGTTCATGACGGCGTTGTGCCGAATTCAGCACTTCCTGCGAAAACGCTTTCAGCAAATAGCGCCTTTTTGGGCCAGCCAGACTCAAGGCCTGCCTCCTCGGGTTCGCTTGAGATCTCCATCCTTCCGGATCCGAGCATTTACGATGGACGATTCTCGAATAACGGCTGGCTGCAAGAGCTTCCCAATCCATTGACGAAAGTCACGTGGGAAAACATTGCGTTGGTCAGTCCAAAGACTGCGGAGCGGTTAAGCCTTAATCGAGGTAACGACGAGCGCGAGATATCTGGCGGCGAGCGTGGAACGGCATTCATCAACACCCGCGGGTCAAATATGACCGCTGACTACGTAACGCTCACATATCAGGGAACCAATATTTCGAAAGGCGTACCGGTTTGGATCCAAGCCGGCCAACCGGACGATGTGATCACGATATATCTTGGCTACGGCCGAAAACGCGCAGGGAAGATCGGAACGGATCTCGGATATAACGCTTATGACGTTATGCGTTCAGACGCGATGAATTTCGGATTTGGCGAGGTAAAGGCCACAGGCGACAAGGCTACCATCGCGACCACGCAAATTCATTTCCAGATGGAAGGCCGTGACATTCTACGCGTTTTTGATGTTGAGGTATTTGAAGCAACGCCGGAAAAATGGCATCAACCGGATGAGTATCCGAAGACGATGTATCAGGATGCCGCAAAACAATATCAGGAACAATATTCGAAGAATTATAAATGGGGAATGACGATCGACCTGAACTCATGCGTCGGATGTAACGCGTGCGTGATCGCGTGCCAGTCCGAAAACAATATTCCAGTCGTTGGTAAGGAACAGGTTGAACGCAATCGCGAGATGCAGTGGCTTCGCATCGATTCATATTACGGCGGCACCGACGTCAGCGATCCAAATGGCCCGCATTTTCAGCCGGTGCTGTGCCAACAGTGCGAACAGGCACCGTGTGAGGTCGTTTGCCCCGTTACAGCTACGGTGCACAGTGCCGAAGGCCTGAACGACATGGTCTATAACCGTTGCGTTGGGACCCGATATTGCTCGAACAACTGTCCTTACAAAGTTCGCAGGTTCAATTTCCTTCTTTACCAGGATTGGGATACGCCGCAGTACAAGCTGATGCGAAATCCCGATGTTACGATCCGTAGCCGCGGTGTCATGGAAAAATGCACCTACTGCACGCAGCGCATTTCATCGGCTCGGATCGAGGCCGAGAAAGACGGTCGCAGGATCGAGGACGGTGAGATCGTGACGGCCTGTCAGGCAGCTTGCCCGACCAACGCGTTCGTGTTCGGCGATCTGAATGATCCAAACAGCAAGGTTTCAAAAATGAAGAAGGATCATCGCGATTACAAACTGCTTAACGAACTGAATACGCAGCCGCGAACGACCTACCTCGCGGGCCTTAAAAACCAGAACCGCGAGATGCCGGACTACAAGGCAATGCCTCTGCCGCCGGTACATGAGGAAGAAGCAAAGCCTGAGGGAGAAAAACCGGCTTCAGTTGAAACACATTAGCAGTCGATTAGGGGAATAGAAACGCGCAAATAAGATGCGAGACCTGAAAGAGATCCAACTTGCGATGCAGCCGCCGATGGTCGAGGGCGACCACGATTTCGGCTCGGTTTCCGACAAGATCGGCGACATCACGCTGAAACGGAAGACGCCGTTCCATTGGTTTATTGGGTTCGGAATTGCGTTCATCGTTGCGCAGCTTCTCATGATGACCGTGACGACGCTGCTTGCTCGCGGTATCGGTATCTGGGGCAACAACCAGCCGGTCGGCTGGGCATTCGACATTATCAATTTCGTTTGGTGGATCGGCATCGGACACGCCGGAACGTTAATTTCCGCGATTCTTTTGCTTCTAAATCAGAAGTGGCGTACATCGATCAACCGTTTTGCCGAAGCGATGACGCTTTTTGCCGTTGCCTGCGCCGCGATGTTTCCGCTGCTGCATACCGGACGTCCGTGGCTGGCCGCATATTGGCTTTTCCCGTATCCGAATACGATGGGGATCTGGCCGCAATTTCGTTCGCCGCTCATTTGGGACGTTTTCGCGGTCTCAACTTACGCGACCATCTCGCTGTTGTTTTGGTACGTCGGATTGATACCCGACCTTGCTACCCTGCGCGATCGGGCAAAGAATAAATACTTCAAATTTCTTTACGGCATTTTTTCGTGGGGTTGGCGAGGTTCGGCTCGGCACTGGCACCGTTATGAGATCGCGTATCTGATCCTTGCAGGGATCTCGACGCCGCTGGTTCTTTCGGTGCACTCGATCGTGTCATTCGACTTCTCGGTGTCGCAGGTCCCGGGTTGGCATGCGAGTTTCTTTCCGCCGTACTTTGTCGCCGGTGCGATCTATGCCGGGTTTGCGATGGTCTTGATCCTTTGCATTCCGCTGCGGGTCTGGTACGGAATGAAGGATTTTATTACCGACACTCACCTTATTTACATGGGCAAGGTGATGCTGGCCACTGGTCTGATCGTGGTTTACAGCTACGTGATGGAGGCCTTTTTCGGGTGGTATAGCGCCTCGCAGTATGAGCAGTTCATGATCTACAACCGCATTTGGACTGGCCCGTATTGGTACATGTATTGGCTGCTGATCCTGTGCAATGGAATGTCCATTCAGTTGCTTTGGTTCAAGCGGTTCCGCGAGAGTCCATTCTGGCTTTTCCTGATCTCGATCGTGGTCAGCATCGGAATGTGGTTGGAAAGATTCGTGATCATCGTTACGAGCCTTAACCGCGACTTTTTACCATCATCGTGGGCAATGTACAGCCCGACGATGTTTGACTGGTCGATGTTTATCGGCACGATCGGTTTCTTTTTCACGCTGATCTATCTGTTCGTGAGATTTTTACCGATCATATCAATATTCGAGGTGCGGACCCTTTTGCCCGCGGCGAACGTGCATGGCCATCCTTCGGATTTCGATGAAAGCGTTCTCGGCGTTGAATACACGTACGACCATACCGATCCGCCGAACAAATAGTTTTTATAATGGCGATTCTTAAGAGAGATCAAATTCCGACCCTTGTTGTCATCGCTTTGGCGCTGGCGGCGGGGCTTTTGATGGTCGCTCTTACCGGCGCTGAGCGGAGCAATTTCGTCGATAGCGAAGACTACATCGCGACCGCACAGATGATTTTGCATCAGGGCCGTTATCCTGACGTAGGCACTTTGCCGTTTTTCCGGGCTCCGCTTTATCCATTGTTCCTGACGGGAATTTGGAGCATCTTCGGTGAAAGTTTTCTGATCGTAAAACTATTTCAGGTATTGCTGCATGCTGCGAGCGCGTTTTTTGTAATGCGAACGGCTGAGGTCGTTTCCCGAAATCGCGGTGTTGCAGTCATAGCCGGTGTTTTGTTCGCGGTGAATCCGTATTTTGCCTTCAATGCTGTTTCGATCCAGACCGAGGTCGTTCATACGTTTTTGATAACCTTTGGATTGTTCACGATCGCCCGCCAGCTTTTCGCCGAAAACATTTCGATAGGTTCTGCGATCCAGATGGGCGTTGCTTTCGGCTTCGCTGCATTATGCAAGCCCTCGGCGCTCGGAGTCTGTTTTGTTTTCGCTGCGGTTTTGCTGTTTACCCGTTTTCGCGAACGCGCTGCTTGGTTGGCGACGTGCGCGTCGGTCGCGGCTATGTTCTTGATCATCCTGCCGTGGTCGTTTTACAACCTGGCGACGAAGGGTGAGTTCATCTTGATCAACGATGCCAGTGGATGGGTCCTATGGGCCGGAAACGTTCCGGAGTCGCTTCCCATTTACGTCGGCGATTTTCCGACGCCGCAAGCTGCAATCGATTATCAGAATTACGTAGGCAGAACGCTTTCAAATCAACAGATCGCTGAATTTGAAAACACGACCGGCTATTCGGCCCTTTCGTTCAAACAACGAGAAGCATTATGGCGGGCTAAGGCATTTGAAATAATGGCCGCTGACCCGACCTTGACCATGAAGTTGTTTGCTTTGAAGTTCTATATGTACTGGAAGCCGTTCATCAGCGGCGAAGTTTATAGTCCGCTGCAGGTGACGATGTCGGTAGTTTTTGGAATTCCGCTTTTCCTTCTTGGGTTTTGGGGCGTCTTCACGAGGTTGACGGATTCGGGGACAAAACCATTTCTTTGGCTTTTTGCGGCAGTTGCGCTGTTTACTACGGCTGTTCACGTTGTGATCGTAAGCGGCATACGGCTGCGTCTGCCGTACATCGACCCATTTTTAACGGTATTCGCGGCGCTAGCTCTGAGTGCGGTGTTCTCCAGGGTGGCCACGCGTTACAAATGGCTTGACCTGGGAAAGTTCTTTAACGGAGATCGGCAGCTTTTCGGCCAGGTTGCCTGATCTTGTTCGAGGTAGCTCGAATTATGAAAGAAAATCTTTACGGTTTACTCGCTGAATTTGATTCGCCGACCGAATTGGTCGATGCGGCGAATGCGGTTCGCGAGGCCGGATATACAAAGACGGACGCTTTCTCTCCGTTTCCGATACATGAGATCGATGAAGCGCTAGGGATCAAGCGCAGCATCCTTCCGGTGCTCATATTTTTTGGCGGCCTCACCGGGACACTTCTTGGGGTCAGCCTGCAGGTCTTCGTGCACTACATCGACTATCCGTTGAATGTCGGCGGAAGGCCTTTTTTGAGCTGGCTTTCGTTCGTACCGCCCGCGTACGAGTTGACCATCCTGCTGGCGGGCTTTACCGCCGTATTTGGAATGCTCTTTTTGAACGGTCTTCCGCGGCCCTATCACCCGGTCTTTAATGTGCCGCGTTTTGCGCTCGCAACCCGCGAGAAATTCTTTTTGCTAATCGAATCTGCCGATCCGAAATATGGATATGACGACACACGGGCATTGCTCCAACGCCTTGATCCGCAGGAGGTGTTCGATGTACCGGAATAAGTTCAAGGTTCAAAGTTCAGCGTTCAAGGTCGGGACTCTGATTCGAGCTTTTGCGTTTTGCCTTTTGCCTTTTGCCTTTTCAGCATGCGGTGTCCGGTTTGATATGCAAGACCAGCCGCGATACAAGGCTTACAAGGAAAGCGATTTTTTCAGCGATAAGCGCGCGTCACGCGATATTCCCGAAGGGACGGTCGCTCGCGGCCAGCTCAAGGAAAATAAGGCTTTCTATACAGGTAAGATCGATAATCCAAACTTGAACACGCCGGTTGAGACGACAACAAATGCGGCCGGCAATACGATCGTGACCTCTTTCCCGAATGATATCGACGAGTTTCCACTTCCGGTAACTGCGGAGCTGATAGAGCGCGGCGAGAACCGATTCAATATTTACTGCATCGTTTGCCACGGGCCGGTTGGAAACGGCGATGGCATGGTCGTTCGCCGCGGATTTTCGCCCCCGCCGACATATCACGATGACCGATTGCGAAACGCTCCCGTTGGACATTTTTTCGACGTAATGACGAACGGCTGGGGGAAGATGAACAGCTATGCCGCGGTACTTCCGGCCGCAGACCGCTGGGCCGTCGCTGCATATATTCGCGCTTTGCAGGCGAGCCAAAACCCCGAAAATATCTTGAAAATGAATTCGAATAATCCCGGTGGGGCCCCTGCGCCGCACCAAGCCGCCCCGGCAAATTCACACGAGACCGGAGGCCCGAATAAATGAAAGATCGCGGCAGATACAATGCTCCGCAAGAGATCGACGGCCTCAGCACGTTGGCGCTCGGCATAGGCGGCGTCGCGCTTATCGTGTGGTTCGTCGGTTTGTATTTCGACCCGGAACAAGCACTTCGAAGCTGGCTGTTGGGTTTTGTGTTTTGGGCAGGTATCGGGATCGGAAGTATCGGGTTGCTGATGCTGCAATTCATGACCGGCGGTGCCTGGGGCGTCATGTTAAGGCGGATCTTCGAGGCCGCATCGCGGACTCTTCCGGTCATCGTTTTTATGTTCGTGCCGCTTGCGGTCGGCGTCCTCTATCATTCGGTTTATGAATGGACGCATCTGCCGCCGACAGATCACGCCATTGAGGCCAGAGGCATTTATTTGTTGCCATGGACCTGGGTCGTACGCTCACTTATTTATTTTATTTTGTTCGGCGTGATGGTTTACTTGCTGAACGAATGGTCGGCACGTCAGGATCGGACAGAGAATTATGAGGACGCCGCATCATTGTTGGCGCGCATGTCCCGCTTCTCCGGCCCGTCGATGGTGATCTTCGCATTGACCGTCACTTTTGCTGCCGTCGATTGGACTTTGACGCTTGACCCGCGCTTCTTTTCAACCATATGGGGCCTGCTTTTCGTCATCGGATGGGTGCTTAGCTGCATGTGTTTCTCGGTGACGATCCTCGCCTATCTTTCAGATAAAGTACCGATGGATCACATCCTCGATAAACGGCATTTTCATGATATCGGTAAATTGATGCTCGCGATGGTGATGGTCTGGGCGTATTTCAATCTTTCGCAGTGGTTGATCATTTGGTCCGGCAATATTCCGGAGGAAACGACGTGGTACCTGACACGAATGACGCCAGGCTGGTTCACGATCGGTGTGATCCTGATACTTTTCCATTTCGCGGTGCCATTCCTGATCCTTCTTCAACAGGATTTTAAGCGAAAGCCAAAGCTTTTGGCCTCGCTCGCCGTTTTCATTTTGTTCATGCGGCTGGTCGATATGTTTTTCCTGATCGGCCCAACGCCGCGGATAAATGTGCCGGCCGGTGGACAGGGCGCATTCATTTTCAGCTGGCTCGATATCGTTGCCCCGATCGCCATCGGCGGCATCTGGCTCTGGTTTTTCTTCGGGCAGCTTCGGTCGAGGCCGCTCGTCCCCGTGATGGACCCATTTTTCCAGCGGGCGGTTGAACACGGAAAGGGTCATTAGTTATTTTAGGAATATATGTCTTCGTCAAAATACGAACCGACAATTTCAGATCTCAGCAAGCCGTACGAGCAGAACGTGATCGGGTTCGGCGGGATAGTTAAGTTCGCTATCGGGCTTTTTCTCCTGATCGTGATCACCTTCATACTCATGAAGCTTTTGAGCAATGTGCTGGCCGATACGTTCAACGACTCGAAGGTTTCGAATAATCCGATGGCGATGACCGACAGAGAGCGGCTTCCCCCGGAACCGCGGCTGCAGACCGCACCGGGCTTCGGTGTCGAGTCGCAGCACGGCAGAATGAATTTCGAACTCGGCGCACCTCAAGCCGAATATCGCGAACTGAAACATCAGTGGGACGAACAGCGTGAACACGGGTTGACCGACCCAAAAACGGGCGCGGTGACCTCATTGCCGATCGAAGAGGGGATCAAGCGAGTGTTGGAAGCGAACGTGAAAGCGAAGTCCGGCGAAGAAGCAGAGAACTTCGCCGAACGCTCGAGAATGTTTATCTCGGATGCGAGTTCCGGTAGACGTGCGACGGCGAAACGAAGATAGAAATTGATGAGACGTTTTTTTTCGAATAAAGAAGTAATACTGCGATTAGCGGCAATATTGTTGTTCGCGGTCGCATCTTTTTCCGGAAACGCTGAAGCTCAAAAAAATGAGCATTACAATTCGCCGTTGTATTCACCTCGTTATTACGAGCCTTCCGCAGGCGTCAGCAATGGCCTTCCGGACCAGCTGCAGCGTGTCGGCATCGAACAGCGTTTGGGCGAACAGCTACCGCTCGACACAAGATTTAAGGATGAGGACGGAAAAGATATCGCCCTCGGCGACCTTTTCAAAAGCGGGCGGCCTGTAATTTTAGCTCTTGTCTATTACGAATGTCCGATGCTTTGCAACCAGGTGCTCAACGGACTTTCGGGTTCGATGAAGGGAATTTCTCTTGACCCCGGAAAAGATTACGACGTCGTCGCGATAAGCTTCGATGCACGCGAGAACGACAAACCGGGTCTTGCGGCAAACAAACGAGCGTCGTATATCGAACGATTCGGCCGCAAGGGAACTGAAGGCGGGTGGCACTTCCTGACCGGCGATCAGGCGTCGATCGATGCGGTTACTAAGGCCGTGGGTTTCAAATACGAGTGGGACGATAAATCGAACCAGTTTGCGCATGCCAGCGGGATAATGATCACCACGCCCGAGGGTAAGTTGTCACACTATTTTTACGGGATCGATTACGCCCCCAAAGACGTGAAGTTCGGTTTGATCGAGGCTGCGGACAAAAAGATCGGCGGCGTCTCCGATCAACTCCTTCTTTATTGTTATCACTATGACCCGGCGACCGGAAAATACGGTTTTGCGATCTTAAATGTAATGCGGCTCGTTTCGATAGCAATGTTGATAGGGATGGCAGCAACAGGATTTGTTTTTTGGCGACGAAATAAGAAACCAGTGGACAGTGGACAGTGAGCAGTGGGCAGTTTTTCTGTCTGACCACTGACAGCTGGCCATCGACAACTGATACGTTATGCAGACCAATTCGTGGGTACCATTATTTCCCGAACAGGCTTCGACCTTTGCGTGGCAGGTCGACCTGCTGTATCTCTACCTGATCGTTATAAGCGTCGCTTTTACTATCCCGATCGTGGTGGCTGTTTTCCTGTTCGCGCTTAAATATCGCGAAAAAGAAAAGTTTGCTTCCGGAGCCGAGATCCATGGTTCGATGGTGCTAGAGGCCGGGTGGTCGTTTCTGCCGTTCGTCATTTCCATGACCATCTTCCTGGGCGGGGCTGTTGTTTATTACAACCAGTACAAGATGCCGGAAGATGCGATGCAGGTCTACGTAGTGGGAAAGCAGTGGATGTGGAAGATACAGCACGAAACGGGACAACGAGAGATCAACGAACTGCACATACCGGTGAATCGCAAAGTTAAATTGACGATGACGACCGAAGACGCACTTCACGATTTTTCCATTCCGGCTTTTCGTACAAAAGCCGACGTCGTTCCGGGCCGATATACTTACCTTTGGTTCGAGGCGAATAAGCCAGGGAAGTATCATCTGTTCTGTGCTGAGTATTGCGGACTTAACCATTCGGGAATGGGCGGTTACGTTTACGTGATGGAACAGAGCGATTTCGATAACTGGCTCGAAGGCAATGTCTCGGGTCAAACACCCGTCGAACAAGGCCGCGACCTTTTCGAGAATAAACTCGGCTGTGCTTCATGCCACGCCGGTGGGCCGCAGCAGCGCGGTGCCAAACTAGAAGGCATCTATGGCAAGGACGTGCACCTTGTCGGCGGAGGCACCGTCACAGCTAATGACGAGTATATTCGCAACTCGATCTTGAATCCGGGTTCGCAGGTGGTCGAAGGATTTCAGCCGATAATGCCGACCTTCAAAGGCCAGGTTACCGAAGAACAATTGGTCTCGCTCGTTGCGTATATAAAATCGCTGAGCGGCATTACAGGCTCGACAAGTACATCACAGCCGGCGAGCAACTCGGCGGCGAATTCCGGGTCGAACGCACGAACGAATTCGAATACGATGACGCCGCGACGCGCTGACCGGGGGCAGGGGAATACGCCGGGCAGTAATCCAAACGCACCCGGTCCGGCAAATAGATAGGTTCTTATGCAAGACGCAATAACGGCTGAATATAGCGGCCCACCAAAACTGAATTACCTGAATAACGGTTTCACATTGAAATCGTGGCTGCTGACCAAGGACCATAAGCGCATCGCGATCATGTACCTGATCACGGTATCGCTATTTTTTATGGCCGGTGGTTTGTACGCTTCGGCTATTCGTCTCGAGCTTCTAACGCCGGCGAGCGACCTGCTCCAAACCGGAACCTATAACAAGGTATTCACGCAACACGGTATCTTGATGATCTTTTTCTTCCTGATACCGTCGATCCCGGCCGTGCTCGGCAACTTTATCTTGCCGATAATGATAGGTGCCAAAGACCTGGCCTTACCGCGTATCAATCTTTTAAGCCTTTATATTTACTGGGTCGGCGGCGCGTTCACGGTTTGGGCATTGCTTCAGGGAGGCGTCGATACAGGTTGGACGTTTTACACACCGTACAGCACGACGTTCTCTAACACCTATGTGATGGCGGTCGGCCTCGGTATTTTCATCAACGGGTTTTCGTCGATACTCACCGGCTTGAACTTTATCGTCACTGTCCACACGATGCGTGCGCCCGGTATGACGTGGTTCCGCCTCCCGCTTTTCGTCTGGGCGCAGTATGCAACGAGCCTTGTCATGATCCTTGGAACGCCGGTCATAGCGATCACCGTTCTGCTGCTCGCGATCGAGCGATTTGCGCGGGTCGGAATATTCGATCCGACGATCGGCGGCGACCCGATCTTGTTCCAGCACATGTTCTGGTTCTACTCGCACCCGGCCGTTTACATCATGATCCTTCCGGGAATGGGCGTGATAAGCGAATTGATCTCGAATTTTTCGCGGAAAAAGATCTTTGGCTACGAGTTCATTGCGTTCTCGTCCATCGCGATCGCAGTTTTCGGCTTCCTGGTCTGGGGCCATCACATGTTCGTCAGCGGCCAATCGGTTTACGCCGGCCTCGTGTTCTCGTTTCTCACAATGGTCGTCGCCGTACCGTCGGCGATCAAGATGTTTAACTGGACGGCGACGATGTACAAAGGCTCGATATCGTATGACACGCCGATGCTTTACGGTATCGGATTCATGGGGCTGTTCCTGATCGGCGGGCTCACCGGGCTTTTCCTCGGTGCTATCGGGTTGACCGTGCACCTCACGGACACATATTTCGTCGTCGCACACTTCCATTACGTGATGGTCGGCGGCCAGGTGATCGCATACCTGGGCGGCATTCATTACTGGTGGCCGAAGATGACCGGGAAGATGTATTCCGAATTCTGGGGCAAGATCTCGGCGATGCTCGTGTTCGTCGGGTTTAATCTGACGTTTTTCCCCCAGTTCATTCTTGGCTACATGGGAATGCCTCGGCGTTATTCCTATCCGCCTGAGTTTCAGGTTTTGAATATCTTTTCGACTGCGGGCGCTTCGGTGCTTGGCGTGGGCCTGATCCTGCCGCTTATCTATTTGACGCAGTCGCTGATCTCCGGCAAAGCTGCGGGCGATAATCCATGGATGCTTCCCGGCCTTGAATGGCGGACGTCATCGCCGCCGCCGACAGAGAATTTCGACGTGATGCCGGTAGTGACGTGGGAAGCGTACGAGTTCGGCGAAGAAAGCGGCCTTGATCTTGAAGGCGCGCGTGCGAACGAATCGGTTCGGACGGTTTAGTATTTTTTCGATTTGCGAATTTCGGTTTGCGATGTTTTGCAAATTAACTTATGTCGTCACACTCAGAAACAGGTAAGTTCCATTACCACGAGCCGGGCCTTCAACATCAGTTTGAAGACATGGGCCAGCAGGAGGAATCCGTATCGATCGGGATGTGGATGTTCCTCGTGCAGGAGATCATGTTCTTCGGCGGGCTTTTTACGGCGTACCTCGTGTTCCGCTCGAAATATCCGATGGCGTTCGCCGCAGGGAGTAATCACCTCGACGCGTTCTGGGGCGGCCTGAACACACTGGTACTGATCGTCAGCTCACTGACGATGGCGCTCACTGTTTATTACGCCCAAAAAAGCAATCGCAACATGCAGGTGATCATGATCCTGCTCACGATGGCGTTCGGAGCGACGTTCCTTGGTGTTAAGACGATCGAGTACAGGGACAAATTTAACCACGGTCTCGTTCCGGTGCAGGGCTGGAACAAACGCATCAAAGCCGAGACGAATGCCGAACACGAAACAAAACCGTGTTGGGAAGTCGACCACAACGCGCCGGCGATCGAGCATCCTAATCCACGCGGTGAGTTTCAATGGACCGATTGTTCGCTAGTGAAAAAGGCGCAGGATGAAGGCTATCTTACAAACGCGGAAAAGATCGGCTATTTTTCGAACGGTGAGATCGACGCTAACAAATTTCGTGACAAAGTACGTATTTTCTATTATCTGTACTTCGTCATGACCGGCCTTCACGCTTTGCACATGATCGTAGGTCTCGCGCTGATGACGTGGCTACTGATCGTCGCATGGCGCGGCTCGTTCAGCGAAGATTACTACATGCCGGTCGAGATGTCGGGCCTGTACTGGCACTTTGTCGACATTGTTTGGATATTCCTGTTCCCGCTGCTCTACCTGCTCGGGCGGCACTTTATGCACGGAGGTTAGATGGCCGAATACGAACAACACGACCACGATCACATAGAGCACGACCACATGACGATCCCGAAATACATCGGGATATTCCTGGTGCTGGTGGTCGGAACGATCCTCACGTATTTTGCTGCGACCGTGGATCTCGACTTTATCTTTCCCGGAGCTAACACTCTCGTTGCCCTCCTCATCGCGTTCACGAAAATGACGTGCGTCATGCTTTTTTTCATGCACGTTTATTGGAGCCCCAGAATGATCTGGCTGTCGGCCGTTGCGAGTTTTTTCTGGCTCGCGATCATGTTCTCTTACACGATGCAGGATTATCTGACGCGCGATCCGGGAGTTTTTTCGCCGTAATCGTTTTTAACAGCAAAAGCAGTATTAACGGCACGCCGGGCATCAAAATCTGGCGTGCCGCTTCATTTTGTAGGTTAGGTATACCCCAAATCGCGTGATAATATCTTACGTTTAGTGCCATGCAGGCATCGGTATATCGCACTTGGCCGCTGCCGCATTTTTATTAGCCAACAACATCAGTTAGTCGAAGATGTTCGCACGAAATTTCAGACAGATTCTTGTATTGTTTTTGGCCGCCGCCGCTGTCATGTCGTCCGGCTGTATCAAGCGCGTGTCAAAGACGCCTGCGCTCTTAAAGACGGAAACAGCTGAGATCAAGCAGCTGCAGGATGAGGTCGACCGGTACGCCCGCGTGGGGTCGATGCGTGCAAAAATGTATCTGCGCTTCGAAGACAACTCGTTCGCGCAGTTCGGCAGCAAAGAGGTCTATCGCGAAGCAGACGGCGAGGTCGTCGTCCAGCGACCGGCTAACATCTTCATGAAAGTGCAGGTTCCGGTGGTCAAGTCTGACGTGGCCCAAATGACGTCCGACGGCGCCAAATTCCGCGTCGCGATCTTGCAGGACGGCGGCGACGGCCGATATAAAAAGTTTGTGATGGGCACGAACGACGCTGACTATTCCAAGCTGCAGAAAAATCTCGACCAGTCCAACGGCGGCGCGCTCGCGGTCAAAACGGTAAACGCCTTCGCAAATCTCCGTCCGCAGCATTTCACCGACGCGATGCTCGTTCGTCCTATAGATCAAAACTTTCTTTATACTCAAAGTACGATCTTTCAGGTCGAGGATGAAAAATCGGAGGATAAGAAATCGGTTCGCAGCTCGGTGACCCGAGGTTACTATCTTCTCGACGAATACAAGCGCATGGACAACGGTGAAACGAAGATAATGCGCCGCTTTTGGTTCGACCGCGTTGGCCGTATCCGCCTTGCGCGTCAGCAGCTTTTCGACGCAAAGGGCGAGATCTCGTCGGACATCGTTTACGGCCGCGAAGGCGACCTCTCGAATACCGGAGAATACAAGAATCTGCCGCTTGAGATCGTCGTTACCCGTCCGCAGGAAAAGTATTCGATGCGGCTCCGTTACCAGACGCCGGAAGACGTGACTATCGGCCAGTCCTATCCGGCGACGGCATTTGTCCTGCAAAATTCCTGGGAGCTCGAGGTCGTCGATCTCGATAAAAAGCTTCAGGAACTGAATGCGTCGCTGCCCGCGGCTTCAAATTCGAACACCCCGACGCGAATCCAATAGATCGGCAGGAATTACGTGATCCTTCAGACCAAAGAATTAACCAAAACCTATAAGATCGGCAAGCTGGATGTGCCGGCGTTGCGCGGGATAAATATCGATGTGGAGCGGGGCGAATTCGTTGCGATAATGGGGCCGTCAGGTTGCGGAAAATCGACCTTGCTTCACCTGCTCGGCGGACTCCTTTCGCCTACGACCGGTTCGATCCATATCGACGGCGAGGACCTGTCTAAAGTGACCGATGCACAGCGGACCGATATTCGGCGTCGAAAGATCGGGTTCGTTTTCCAGCGTTTCAATTTGTTTCCGACGCTGACCGCTGACGGCAATCTGAAACTTGCGGAAAAGATCCATACCGGCAACGGGAATCACAGTGCCGACCGGCGGCGCGAGGTTTTGGGGCTTTTGAAGCTTGAGGACAAGATGAAGCACAAGCCGCTTGAGCTTTCCGGCGGCGAACAGCAGCGTGTTGCTCTCGCTCGTGCGATCATAAATAGCCCGGCGATAATTTTGGCGGATGAGCCTACCGGGAATCTGGATTCGGAGAATTCCACGATCGTACTCGAAATGTTCAAAGAGCTTAACGCAAAATATCAACAGACGATCATCATGATCACGCATAATCCTGAGGCGGCCGCCGTAAGTTCGCGCGTTATACGAATGCGCGACGGCCACGTCGAAGATGCACAAGACCGCACGGAGTAAGGGCGAGAGTTTCGGCGAAACGGATTGATTGGGCGAAAATGTACTGATGGGAAAACTGAAGAATTTCATTCTTTGGAATTACAGCCGCGAGACGTCAGTTTACGTAGTTTTCTGCCTTTTGATCGTCGCGTTTATCTTCCTCACGCCAAAATCATGGTTCGACGGGCACGGAATCATTGCAACCCGAACCGAGCTGGTGATAGTCAAACCTCAGGCGTTCCCCGTCAATAAGGATTTTTTGGAACGGCGGCTTCGCGAGATCACCGGAAATGCTAACGCCGAGCTGATCGGCTGGCATGAACGGAAAAATGCCGAGGGCGAAACGGTCTACGAGCTCGAATATAAATGATCTGACGATATGAGATTTTTCAACAAGCAATTATTCATAAAAATGCTGCCGATGTTTCTGATCGGCATTGTTATTTTTGTAGGGTCTGCGGCAACCGGATCGGCGCAGGCCGACATCATTAACCAGATCCTTACCCGAATGGAAGAGCACAATAAGGCGCTCACTTCGTTAAAAGCGAATGTCACGATGGTCAAAGAGAATGCTCAGCTTGGCGGAGCACTCGACACGACCGAGGGGACGGCGATCTATCTGCCGGTTCGCGGAAAAGATGCGCTTGTTCGAATCGATTGGGTGAGTCCGAAAGAATCGCTCGCGGTCGTTAACAAGCAGTACGTGATCTTTCGTCCCGCGTTGAGCCAGGCATATACCGGAACGACCGACAGTGCGAAAGGGAACGCAAAGGCCGGCGGAGCTTTGGCATTTATGAGCATGTCGCGAGCTCAGCTTAAACAAAACTATTCGATCAAATACCTCGGCGAGGCGAACGTTAAAGGCGGCGCAAATACGTGGCACCTGGAGCTGACCCCCAACACAAAAACAAGCTACAAGTCGGCGGAGATCTGGGTTGACGGCAACGGGATGCCGATCCAGTCAAAGGTGATCGAGCATAACAACGACTCGACGACCGTCCTTTTGTCGAACATGCAGAAAAACATTCGGATAAATACTGCGGACTTTAAGATCGACCTGCCAAAGGGCACAAAAATAATCAAGAGTTAGCTGTCACGCCAACGACCGGCTTGGGGTATTTCATTAAAACGTACATATAAATATGAAATGCTTTTGTCGAAAACTACTTTTGTGCCGAGTGTTGTACATTCTCACCGTCGTACTGCCTTTGGCATCGGTCGGAGTTACAAGCGGCGTCGGGCAGTTCAAGATCGGTTCCGTGCTTGAGACCGAAAAGCGTCAGCTTTTCGACTTAATGACGAAGCATTACAAGACGCTCAGCTCGGTAAAGGGATACGCAAGTTTTACACGACAGACAGCGCAGCTCGACGTTCCTCCGGAAAAACGAACGGGAATTTTTAAGCACGTTGCCGCGGGATCGATGTCACGGGTCGACCTTTTCGGGCCGCCCGAGACCCTGGGAATTTCAAACGGCAGCTACACATTCTATCGGCCGAAGGAAAAAGAGGCATTCACCGGGAGCATGGCCAACGGCAGCGTGAATGCCGCCCGGGCCTATGTTGTGGAGATCGTATTCGCTGATCCCGAAATGTATCAGCGGGATTTCCGCACCATCTACCTCGGCAAAGCAACGATCAATCAAGGCGTGCCGGTTTATCAACTGATGTTGACGCCGCTGAAGGATCCCGACCCGCACCCGATCGAATTATGGGTCGATATGGACGGCATGCCCATCCAGGCCCGCGTGACCGAGAAGAATGGCGATTCCTCAACCCTGCTCTTCACAAAAATTTATAAAAACAAAAAGCTCAAAAGCTCCGAATTTGCGGTTAGGTTCAAAAAAACGACGAAGGTGGTCAGCGAAGCGTCGCCGGTCGCAGTTCCTGAGAAAGCACCCCCTGCGGTCGTACGAGCGCAACCGCAAGTTGGAGCGGAACCCCCCGCCACAACGCCCACCGGTGGGTCGGTCGTAAATCACGTCCTAAATAGAATGGCCGAGCACTCTAAGGCCCTAACCTCGCTTCGGGCTAACGTAATTGTGGTTCAGGAAAACGCCCAACTACGGATGCCGGACACGACGGAAGGTAGCGTAATTTACGTGCGCTCTGTTAATCGTGGAAATATGCGG
>QHXS01000197.1 GCA_003223975.1 Acidobacteriota bacterium | reverse complement strand
CGAAGCTGTCAAATTGCTTGACGACGCACGAGGTTCGCTCATCGAACTTTTTCTTGTCTTCGGCCGTCCACCAACTTTTCAGATTGCCTTCTGCATCAAATCGGCTGCCCTGATCGTCGAATCCGTGCGTGATCTCGTGTCCGATCACGCCGCCGATCGCACCGTAGTTGATCGCGTCGTCCGCATCGAAATTAAAGAAAGGCGGCTGCAGAATGCCGGCAGGGAAAGTTACGTCATTGTCCACGGGATTGTACGACGCATTAACGGTCGGCGGCGTCATTCCCATCCTTGCTTTGTCGCGCGGTTTGCCGAGGTCTTCGAAATTACGCTTCGACTGAAACACGCCCGATCGAAGTATGTTTCCGGCGTAAGACTTACTATCGACCGTTAGTCCTTTGTAGCCGCGGAGCACGTCGGGATAACCGATCTTTCGCTTAAAGCTTGCAAGCTTCACAAGTGCCTGTTTTTTTGTTTCCTCGCTCATCCACTCAAGGCCGTTGATGCGGTCTTTCAGCGCCGCCATCAGATTATCGATCAGCTGGTTCATTCGCGCTTTCATTGCCGGCGTGAACGCGCGCTTTGCGTATTCCATCCCGAGCGCCTCGCCAAGGTGTCCGTTGGCCTGCTGAACGCATGTTTTCCAACGCGGCTGCCGTTCCTGTTGCCCGCTCAAATATCGGCTAAAGAAATCGAAATTTTCGTCGGCGAATGATTTCGCAAGCATCGGTGCTGCCGCGTTGATCACGTTCCAGCGAAGGTACGTTTTCCATTTTTCGATTGGCACGTCCTTGAGCATCGTGTTGACCTCAGCAAAGAATTTTGGCGGTCCGATGTTGATCTCGGAAACCATCGGGACGGACCGTTCCTTAAAATAAGCTTCCCACGAAAGCTCAGGCGTCATCGCCTGTGCCGCCGAAAGCGTGATCTTGTTGTAACGGTTGTCGGGATTGCGAAGCTCGACCTGCGACAGCGACGCCTTTGCGAGCCGTGTTTGCATTTCCATTACATCCGCCGCATTCGCTGCGGCAGCTTCGGGCGAATCACCGAGCAGCTTGAACATGTTCGTCATGTGGGCAACGAATTTTGCACGGATCTCGACCGACTTCGCGTCGGTGTTGAGGTAGTAATCGCGGTTGGGCAGTGAGAGCCCGCCCTGGAATGTGTTTATGATCACCGCGTTCGAATCCTTGAGGTCCGGGCCGGCTCCAAAACCGAAAAGCGAAGGCAACCCGGCGTTGTGAAGGGCGGCGATCTCCCGCTGCAGGCTTGCGCTGTCCTTTATCGAAGCGATCTGCTTGAAGAACGGATCCACGGGCTTGGTGCCCGCCTTTTCTATCGACGCCTCGTCCATGCATGCCGAATAAAAGTCACCGATCAGCTGAGCGTCACTGCCTGTTTTGTTTTCGGATTTGGCATCCTCTTCGAGGATCTGCCGAAGCAGCTTGTTGTTATTCTCGATAAGCTCGTTGAACGAGCCCCAACGCGATTCAGAAGCCGGGATCTGCGTATTCTTCACCCATGTTCCGTTCACGTACTGAAAAAAATCGTTGCACGGAGAGGCCGTCTTATCCATTCGACCTACGTCGAATGGCTTCGTTTGCGCCAGCGCCTGAAACAGCATCGTCGATGCAATGATGCCTGCGGACACGGCTCTAATTATTGGGGTCTTCATTTTATTCTCCTTAAATCTTCCTTGCGTAGTAATACGCCGAAAATGCTCAATAGGGTTGCCTATTAGATGATCGGGACGAATGAACTGCTGATCTTTTCATGCAGCTCCTGGGCAAGCTTTTTGCGGTCAGGGTTCAGCACCGGCTGTTCGCCGAAATGCAGGATCGCCGTAAAACGGGGCACGCTGAAAAGCCGGAACATATGAGCCATGAAGCTTATGTCTTCCCACCAGCACACCGCATCGCTCGCAGGCATCTCCCCTTCAGGCGTTCGGTAGTTCAACGAAACGTACGAAACCGGTATGTCGGCGTTTGCAGCGAATTCAAAGAACGATGAGTTAAATGCCAAGACTTCCTCGCCCTTTGTGCTGGTGCCTTCGGGAAACACCACGACCCCTTCGCCGTCATTCAATCGTTCGATTATCTGCTCGCCGGCCCGCGGAATATCCATCCGCTTCTTGCGGTCGATAAAAACGACGCCCATATCACGGACGATACGTCCGGCCAGGAACCAGTCTTCGATCTCTTTTTTTGCGACAAAAACACCTGTAACGACGGCACGAATGGCGGCGATGTCCACATAGCTGACATGATTTGAAACCAGAAAGAATGGCGGCGTCGGCGGCGTTCCGATCACCTCGATCTTCATTCCCGAGATCTTAACGAACGACAATGTCCAATATTTGAATGCGAGCTGCCGCCAGTAAACCTTGTTCGGAATAAAGAACGATGTGATCCACCAGCCCCAGTAAAGCCCGAGAGTGGCGATGACAAAAGCTATGAAACGGATCAGTGCGCGGAGATTTCTCATTAAGGCGGAGTTCGGGCGTGGGTCACTCTTTCTCTATCTTTGTGAAATTGTATCGCAGCAAAACCCGCATCGGCAAAGGCTTACCGTTGCGTTCGCCGGCCCGCCAGTTCATTTTCCTGATGGCGTCGACAACAGAAGCGTCCAGGCCAAAGCCTGCCCAACGCGTGATCTCGATGTGCCGAACAATGCCTTTTTCGTCTATGCTCACGATAACCTCGACCGTAGCTTTCACGTCGAAGAGATACGCCGTGCTTGTATATTCCGGCTTGATACGCTTATAGGGCATCGCCGGGCGAAGCGTTTTGGAATCGGGATCGAACATTTCAAATTCAGCGGCTGCTTCGAACGTGGGAGCTGTTTTGATGCTCGATTCGATCTCTTCGGCGGTTTCGCTCACGGCTCGCATGAGCGAGCTCTCGGCCTCGGACGCAGTGCTGCTCTGTTTTGCTGATTGAAGCCAACCGATCATGCCGCCTGTCCGCGAATTTACGATCCACACGAATGCGGAGGCTTCGTAGTACAAAGGCCGAGAGGACGCCGTACGGCGCGAGACGTCCGTCTTGATCAAAAGAAAATGATCGCTTCCGATCACGGCGCCGACGCGTTGTGCAGTCTCGATCGTCTGGTTGAATGGCGTATCCACCTTGATCGAATCGTAGGCAGCGGCGGCAAGGCCGGCGTCAAGAACGTTAAATTTGTTATCGAGCGCTCTTTGAAGCGCATTCGTGAACGCGTCGGTGAGCGGCGATCTTTCGGGCGTAAGGACCGCGATGCGCTGGCACGAAATTCCGGCCGCAAGAGCCAAAACGAGCAAGACAGGTACGATCGCGCGGTCAAATTGTCGATGGATGATCAACACAAAAATGACTATCGATGATACAACCCGGCGATCTCGCTCTTAAGTTCTGACGGAAAACACAGGCGGTGGATCCGATAACCTTTTTGAAGCCCGCGGACCGCCGAACTCACCTCCGAGATCTCGCGTATAGCCGGGCGCGAAAACCCGTCTTCGACGAAGATCAGGTCCTTCGGTATCGAATTGTCCGGTGCGTAGAACGAGTGAGTAACGTCGCCGCCCGTGTCTTCGAAGACGTAATACTGCGGATCCAGCCCGTGTGTCTCGACGAGCTTCTTGACACTCTTTACAAATTCGACGCGCGCTTCTTCTTCCATATCTAGATCGAATGCCTTAAATAAACGCCGGTTCACAAAGCGGTCGGCGAGGTCGGCGAGGATCACATCGTCGCATGCCTGCCAGCGTTTGATATGAAAAAGAAAATCCGTATCGTCGAGCGAAAGATGTTCTTTCAGGGAAAGTTTTTCGCCGCGAAGTATCTTTTCGAATGCCGTTCCTTCGGCCATCCAAACCGGTTTTCCTGCAGCACATAATTCGAGAGCTCGTCGAAGCAGGGAATCCAGGACCGCCTCGGCGCTGCGAAGCGTCCGATGAAAATAGACCTGCCGGTACATATAATAACGGGCCTGAAGGTAATCTTCGACGGCGTAGATCCCGGGAGCGGAAATGTAAAGCCGGTCGTTTCCCTCGTCTATCTCGAGCGATTTTATCACCCACTCGAGGTCATAGACGCCGTATTTCACGCCGGTCATCAGGCTGTCGCGCAGCAGGTAATCCATTCGGTCAGCGTCGAGCTGCGAGGAAACTAATTGCCCCAGCGCGGCCCGTTCGTATTTGCCGCGAACGATCGCGGCCACGCGCCCGGAAAGCTCGGGTGAAAATTCGCCGAGTACTCTCCCGATCACCGTCTCGCCGCTCAAAACGGCTTCGGCGGAAAAATCTTCGTGATGAAAGCCCAGGATCGATTCGACGACATGCGAGAAAGGGCCGTGGCCGATGTCGTGGAGCAACGCGGCGACACGAACTGCAGTTCGGTCCTCAGGGGAGATCGAATATTTGGACGCCAACCGGTCAAGAATACGCGTCGCCAGATGATACGCTCCCAAACTGTGCGTAAAACGGGAATGCTCGGCCGCCTGATATGCAAAATGAGCCAGGCCAAGCTGCCGCACGCGCCGAAGCCGCTGAAACTCAGGCGTATCAATCAGCCGCGCTATGAGCGCACCCACCGCATCAACGGTATCGACACGAATTATGTTGTGAACCGAGTCGCGGTAGATCCGTTCTGATGAAACCATCGTTATTTCGGGTTTTTCAGTTGTTCGATCGTTTTTCTGATCTGTTCTGAGTCCTTTGCATCAGGAGACTGGGCGAGGTAGATCTCAAGCTCTGCAGCTGCTCTCGCGTTGTCGTTCTTTTTCAGATAAACGCCGGCGAGATATTTATGAAGCATCGGATGCGGTCTCGAACCGTTCAGCTCGTTCGCTTTTTCAAACGCGGCAAGAGCGCCATCGATGTCGTTCAGTTCGTATTTGATCACGCCCAGGTAGTATTGCGGCGTGACCGCGTAAGTGTCGATCTTGGCGGCGGCGGTGAGCTGCTCTTCGGCAAGCGGGAATTTCTTTTGATTGAGATATGCCATGCCGAGATGGAGCCGGGCGGCAAAATTGTTCGGTTCAAGTTTTAGGGCGGCCTGCAATGCCGTGATCGCATCATCGAAATTGGCAAGCTTCAGGTACGTCTTGCCGAGTTCGATATATGCCTGATAAAAATTTGGAAAAACTTCGATCGCCTTCCGAAACTCTAATACGGCCTCGTCGAACTTTCCCGCAGCAAACAGATTTGTACCGCTTTCATAATGGTCAACTGCTTTTCGCGGAACCTCAGCTAATTTTGCATCGGTCGTAGAAGCAGGGACGATCGTGCCGCGTCTAGGTTTAAGATAGATCGAGATCTGGTCCGATCGGCCCCGCGTCCTTGCAATGGCCTTTTGGAGAAAGCTGTCGGCCATTATGCTCTCATTCGCGGGCTCAAACTCTTCGCCCGCATCAACATAGACCGTATATTCTCCGGGCGTAACCGAACGGAATGAGAATGAACCGTTATTATCCGTGTCGATCGTTTGAGTCGTAGCACGGGGCCCGCGAAGTTCAACGCGTACAGATCGTCCGAGCGGCTGCCCATTCGGCAGGTAAACACGGCCCTGAATAGAAAGGTCGTTAACGCTGGCATCCGGCCTCGCTACAGCGGGAACACCCTGCCCCGACACATTTAGGGTTACCAAGCCGAAAAACAATACGTAGATCGCGCGGCAGGTTTTGTTCTTCATCGCTCACATCCCTTTTGTAATTTCGGCTCAAAGTCTAACAAACTTCGCGCTGCAATCCAACAAAATGAAAAGGGGCGAACCGAAGCCCGCCCCAGATGAGAACTAGTCTCGAAGAATGTCCACCTTAGAAGGTGAAGCGAATACCGAACTGCATCTGACGGCGTCTGAAGATCAGGCCGCGAGATTCGGCGAGGTCTGCTCTGTCTCCCGTACTGGAATAGTCGTAGTTCAGACTTCCGAATCCTCCCGTCAGCCCGCCGTAGGTTCCATATGCGTTGTTATTGAACACGTTGAATACGCTCCAGCTCGGCTCGATCTCGAAACGCTCGTTACTGCCGAATCGGATCGGCCGCGAAAGTTTCATATCCGCATTGAAACGCGTTTCAAACGGATTTGGATTTGACAGAGGTACCAGAGCGATCGTCGGCGTCACTGCCCCAAGTGCGATCAATTGTGCTTCAGAGAAGAGGCCAGCCGTTACCAGCCTTTGACCATGAGGCGTCAACCGGCCCGCATAATCGTTGTTGTAACGAACGATGTACTGGTTGAGAGCGTCAAGGTTCGTGATCCTGCGGCCAAAATCACCTATGTTCGTCCCCGGTAAAAGGTCAGTTCGAGGTGCTCCCGAACCTACGCCTCCGTCACCGTTGACGTCTGCCCTAAAGATCGCATTGGCGCCGCCGACCTGCGGAAGGAACAAGCTGACCGGAGGAGCCGTCTGCAAGCGATAGATCTGATCGAGACGGAAACCGCCGATCAGGTCCAAACTCGCACTGATCGTGAGGTTATGCGTGCGATCAAGTCCATTCGGTCCGTAAGCCGAGTTGTAGTGCCGATTGTCTTGCGTGTTTGCAATGAACTCCGGACGAACACTGCCGGCTGTCGATTCATTCCTCGAAAGCGCATATGCGAGCGTATAGGTCATTCCTCGGAAGAGCGAATGCCCGCCCATCTTCATCCGCTCGAAAAAGGCATCGCCAAAACGGCCATTCAGCGAAACCTGGAGTCCCTGATACAGCGAGAATCCGCCTGCCAGCAGGCGAGCACGCGTGTTTATGGACGAGAATCCTGGCCAATTTGTATCATTCGCAAGTGCAAAAGTATTGATCGTAGTACCCGGGTGTGTATTCAAGTATGCCTGGATCGTCCCCGGATTTACTGCTGCAGGGGCAACACCGATCGTCGTGCCGATGGAAGCGCGGATAGCCGCTTCATTCATAAAGCGGGAATCCCGACGAGCTTCGTAGTCCAGGAGCTGGAGCGGAAGGCCCACGCCCTTTTGACGGACATAGTCAACCGTCAACACGTGACCACGAGCGATCTCTCGCTGGAAGCCGATATTGAACTGAAGCGAGTAAGGGATCTTGTAATCCCCCGAGAACTGGCCGCCAAACGTAACGCCGTCATTAACGTCGAATTCGGACGGGGTGCCGTTCGGGTCGTAGTTACTGAAGACATTTGCGTAGGCTGCCTGAAGGGCAGCATTTACCTGCGCAACATATGGCATGGCTGCAGCAAGTGTACGGCCTGAAAGACACGAATAGTCGCCTGCATTCGTCTGTGCGACAGGGCAGTTCGGGATACCGTTGACAACGATCGGATTACCATTCGGATCGTGAATGTCGTCGCCGGAAAGCTGCGTCGGGCCGATTCCTGATTTGATTCGTGCGAACTCGTCAAAAAGCGAGTTATTGAAAATGTTCGCCTCGTAAGCAAGATATGCACCACCACGGATCGACGTCTTGCCGTCGCCCCACGGATCCCATGCGAATCCGAACTGCGGGCTGAATGCATCCTTAGGATACTTTGCGCCGTCGCCCATTCCCGGTCCGTAAATGTCGAGTGACGCCAAGTGCGGCACATCCGGGCTCGAGAAGAAGTTAGTATCGTAATTCCAGCGAACACCGAAGTTGATCGTCAGATTGCGGGTTGCTTTCCATTGGTCGCCGAAGTAAAACGAGTATCGGTTGTCCAACTTGCCGCCAAACGGAAGGTTGTGCGCCGGACGCGCAGTGAAAAAGCCGGTTTGCGGCCCGATCAGGAACGTGTCAAGCGTGTAAAGCATCGGATTGGTTGAAGTGCTCGACGTTAGGATCCCGTTCAACGTCGCGGGCCCTGCGAAGTTTGCAAAGCCGCCGAGCAGGATGCGGGTCCAGTCCCCACCAAAGCGAATAACATGAGCTCCAGCGACCCAACTACCATCGTAACGGGTCTGATAGTTGTCCTGATAGGTCTGCTGAGGTGCAAGCGAATTCGGTCCCCAGCTTAGGTCGCCTACGTTAACCTGGAACGGCGTGCCGTCAGAGGATGTGACAAATTCGAATCCCGGAATTTCGGTACTAGCGATCCTGTTGTTGAAGTTCACAATTCCGAATCGAAACGCGTGAGTAAGGTTCTTGCCGGTAACATTCAGTGCAAATACGTGGGTATTCGTCCAGTCGATGTTCTGGAATGGTGACCAAAGCGATCCTCCTGTCGAACTATCATCGCTGTGGTTGAACAGATAGAAGAACCTCGTATTGTCATTGATATGCCAATCGATCCTCTGCATTGAGTTGAAAGTTTCGATCGGTAATACCGACGAATCATTAAAACCGGGGAAATTCGTCGATCCGAAATCAGTAAAGTCCGTTTGATCAAGTTTCTCTGCATTTGAGAAAAAGAAGAGCTTGTCTTTAATGATCGGCCCGCCAAAACGATAACCGTACTGGTCACGCTTGAAGTCAGGCTTCTCGGTCGTAAACCCGGGACGTGCGTCGAACGTGTCTCGCTGCAAGAACCAAAACGCGCTTCCATTGAACTGGTTGCCGCCGGTGCGTGACGCAATAGCAACAGCACCTGAGGTCGTCAAAGACGTCGCCAAGTCAAACGAAGAACGTGCAAGGTTAAATTCCTGCACAGCATCGGTCGAGAAATTGGCAGTTGTCGTGCCAACAGTTTCGTCGGTCACGTCGATGCCTTCGATCTGAACGCGGGTTCCGGTTCCCGATCCGCCGTTAACGCGAACAGCGCGGAATGTGTTCGTTTTGGTCGGATCGATGACGCCACCATCCACAACCGTTACGCCCGGCTGAAGCACCGCAAGGTCCAAAAAGTTTCTTTCGTTTAGCGGCAAAGCAACGATCTGTTTTGCCGTGACGACGCCGTCAACAGTTTGCCGAGTCGTATCGACCTGTACTTCGGTGTCACCGATATCGACATTAACGTTTTCATTCGCTCCACCGACCTTCAATTGAATGTCGGCTCGGGCGACGGTACCGACCTGCACAACCACTCTCTCGGCCGTAGCTTTCGAGAATCCGGATTGCGCGACCATTACCGAGTAATTGCCCGGTACCAGCGAGCGGAATGTGAAAAATCCCTCGTCGTTGGTCGTGGTGGTTACGCTCCGGCCGGTTGCGGTCTCGGTCAACGTCACAGTTGCACCTTTGACCACTCCGCCGTTAGGGTCCGTAACGGCACCTTCGACCGTGCCCGTCGTCTGTGCAAAAGCGGCCGCAGCAAAGGCGAGCACCAGTGCAAGCACCGAGCAAAGTAATCTTAAGTTCGTTTTCATACTAAACTCCTAATTGAGATGTAAAGTGTCACAACACCCATGGCTTGAAATTCGAATTGGTTGATGAGTTTTTCTCGATCAATTTGGTTCCTGTAAGCTTTCACGCTAAGGGTTGATCTGTTTTTGTTCGGAGCAGGTGAGTAGGGAAAAACACTGCAAAACCTAATAAAATATAGTCAGATTCCCGGCTCCATTTAACAACGCGAGTACTTTAAGCAAATGCTGTGCCGATTTAGTACACACTGTAAGCTCAATAAAACAAAGGAGTTAAATTGGTGTTACTGGCGAACATAAGACCGAAAATCCAAAGAATTGAACATCTGTATGAAAAGATGAACGCCTGGATAACTCGTAGAACGACAGGTCTTCATTCAAAAAAATGCACAAAGTATGAAAAATTGGAACTGCCGGTCAAACTTAAAAGGAACGGTAACCACGTATATCCAAGCCGACCACGTAACCCTTTATTCTACGGAACTTACCGTATATAAAGCGATAGTCGAATTTGTGGCAGTCAAGTTGCGTTAGTAACCTCGAACAACTGCTGTTTTTCCCACCCTTAGTTTTGAGCAGTCTATTTCCAAGAGGACAATTAATCATGAAAAGAAAAATAAGAGTTATTGCAACGGCCCTTTTCTTCGTGGCCGCTGCAGTTGCGTCGGTTTCGGCGCAAGTTACCGGCGGTGCCGTTACCGGCAGCGTGGTCGACCAAAACGGCGCGATCGTCCGAGGAGCATCTGTCGTTCTGAAGGACAAATCGCGGGGACAGGAGTTCACCGCTCAGACGACTGATGCCGGATCCTTTCAGTTTCCGAACGTCCAGACCGGAGCTTATACGTTGACAATCTCTGCTTCAGGTTTTGCAGCGACAAATCGCGAGCTCGTGGTGAGCCTGAACCAGACGACGACGGTCGACGTTGCACTCGCCGTTGGCGGCGGTACAACCGTAGTTGATGTCGTCGCCGGCAGCGAAGCGGTTGTTCAGACCGACACTTCCCAGATCGGAACAACCTTCAAGGGCCGCGCAGCGCAAGATCTGCCGATCAGCGGCAACGCTAATAATCTCGCACTTCTCGCCCCGAATGTGGTCCCTCCTGCAAACGGTACGGCCGGTTCAGGTGGCGCTAGCGGCGGTATTCGTTCCCGCGGTAATTCGTTCAATATCGACGGTGTCGATAACAACGACGCATCTGTGACCGGTCCGGCAACGGGTCCGATCCAAGACGCTGTTGAAGAGTTCACACTTTTGCAAAACAACTTTAATGCCGAATTTGGCGCGGGTGCAGGCGGCCAGTTTAATACGATTACTAAATCTGGAACGAACGTTTACCACGGCAACGTGTTTACGTACATTGACAGCCAGCATTTGAATGCCCGCTCGACCAACGAAGATGGTGGCGACAAGAACTACTTCAAGCAGGTTCGATACGGTGGAACGCTCGGCGGACCGATACCTTACCCACATTTTGGAGAAGGCGGGCCCAGATGGCACTCGGGCAGGAATAAGCTCTTCTTTTTCGCCGCTTTTGAAAAGTATTTTCAGGAAAGCGCGGGTGGCCTGTCGGATGCAATTACGTCTCCGACTGCAGCTGGCCTCACTCAAATAGCCGCGATACCGGGAGTGAGCCCGTTCATGATCAATCTGTTCAGGAACAGTGTGGCCGTGGCCCCGCTGCAAACGACAACGCGCACGGTTCTCGGCGTGGCTGGTATCCCGTTCGGAAGGTTTTTCCTGGCCATTCCGTCCTTCCAGGACCAGAAGTCGTACCAATTCAACGTCGACGTTCTGCCAAATGAAAAGAATCAGTTCCGCTTTCGTTACGCCCGTACACGTTACAATGCGGAACAAAAGGGAAATGGCGGTTTGAATTTTAACAATTTGAATCTCTACAACACGGATATATTTTCCGCTAACTGGATCCACACCTTTAGCTCGTCTGTGGTAAATGACATCCGGGTATCGTATTTCCGCACGATCCAGGACTTTCCGCTTAAGGATCCGACATTGACGGATTTTCCGAATCTCACAATTAACGACATTAGTTTGTCTATCGGTCCTAACGGAAACCTGCCGCAGGGAGGTTACGACAACAACTATCAGCTCTACGATTCGATCACCTGGGTGACGGGGCCGCATACGATGAAGTTTGGCGGAGACATTCGCCGCTATCTCGGCGGATCGGACTTCCTGCCGCGTTCCCGTGGCGATTATGCGTACACGACGTTCGATAGAGCGATCCAGGATCTTAGTCCCGACGTTGTTTACATCAGAGGTGTCGGCCAGGGAACGTTCGTCTCGAACAACTGGCGTTACTTCTTTTTCGCGCAGGACGACTGGAAGCTTCGCCCGAATCTCACATTGAACCTGGGAATTCGGTACGAATATCAGGGACTTTATCGAGATGCGGCACTGCAGGCGACTGCGGCACCGGCAAATCTTCCGGGTGTTCTCGAGTTCGGAGTTCCGGAAGTGGATAAGAACAATTGGGCTCCGCGTCTCGGTATTGCCTGGGCCCCGCATTGGGATAATACCGTCGGACGCCTTCTCTTTGGCGAACAGGGCGCTAGTTCGATCCGGGCCAACTACTCGAGAGCATTTTTCCCCAATTTCTCGAATTTTGCCTTGATCAGCTTGCCCCCGACGCTGCAGGCCGAGCGCAACCTGCTTGGCACACCCCTCGTCAACAACTTCCTGGCCAACGGCGGCATAACGCCGATCTTTGTGCCGAATCTGGATCCGGTTGTATTGCGTGATCGAGCTGGTTCGTACATACAGCCTCAAATCGTACCGTACGCAGACTCGATCGCGTTTTCTTACCAGCGAGACCTCGGAAGATCGATGGGGCTCGAGATCCGTTATTTGAAGACGTGGGGGAAGAGTCTGCCGGTTCAGGTCCAGTTAAACTCTCGCACAGTGGTTGACGCTGCAATGGTAGTCCCGACTTATCTTACCCTCCCGTCATTGTCAGCTATCCAGGCTTTACCGACGATCCAGCAGATCGCTACGGCAAATCCGGCCCTTAGCGCGTCGACCTTGCAGGCCGCCCGGCAACTTGGGCCCCAGGGATTCAACGGAGCTCTAACGGGGTTGCCAACGCCGATCGGCGAATCAAGGTATGACGGTCTTGCATTTAGCCTTACTCGTCGGTTTGCAAACAACTTCGGTTTTACCGCTGCTTACACGTGGAGTAAAACACGAGACAACTCGACGAACGAGCTGAATACCAGCGCACTGAATCCGCGCCGCGCGGCGGACGCCGGCGAAAATTTTGGTGCAGGGCTGGATATCAGCAATGAATGGGGTCCGTCGCCGATCGATATTCCTCATCGGTTCGTTGCTTCATGGGGCTACGACGTTCCGTTCTTCAATAACAGCAGCAATGCGTTTCTGAAAGCGGTTCTTGGCGGATGGGCGGTAAACGGCATCTTCCAGGTACAATCGGGGCAGCCGATCACGATCCAGGCAGCTCGCGATGTCAATCGAAATGGTGATGCCGCCGGTGACCGTGCTCTCTTCAATGCCAGTGGAGACCCGAATATTGGGAGCGAGGTAATGGGCGTAACGATCAATGCGTCAGGTGCGATCCAGTTGGTGGCCGTCGGCAGTTCGCCTGACCCCGCGGTCCGCGCCTACGTTGCGGTCAATCCGAACGCCGGCTATTTAAGGACCGGCTACTTTGCCAGCGAACTTGCCGGCAACAGCGCGGGCACCGTTGGCCGAAATACGTTCCGAACCAAAGGGTTCAACAGTACAGGCCTGGTCTTAATTAAGAATACTCGGTTTGGTGACGAAGGACGTTTCAACTTCCAGATCGGGGCCGAGATCAATGATCTGTTCAATCAGCGTCCGGTAACGATCAGACCGTTTACAACGAACCAGGGCCAGGCATTTGTAACTCCCGGAAATCTCAATTTCCTAAACTACAACCTGGTACCTTTTGGCGGACGCACTGTCACAATGCGTGCGAAGTTTATCTTCTAAGCATTTCGGTTTGCCTTTGTGCATTCGGGGCCCGGTTTATCCGGGCCCTTTTTTTATTATTTCGGGATATGTGAAATGTGCAAATCCAAAGCAAGCCAACTCCAATTACAAAAAATTGTACAAATTTATGAAAAATTGAAACGGCAACCCTGAATAAAAATTGACTGCGGACCTTACGTAGTCAAACGACGACATAAATGTTTATTTTACGCAGCTTTATGGGATCAATGCTTTCCTGGTGAGGTTTTTGGCAAACCATTTGCATTTATTTTCGTGAACAATTGTTCATCCGTATGGATTTGTACAGTTCAGATTTTTTTAATGCAGTGAAATTTCCAGAGGTTTACCAATCATGAAAATAAATACTTATTTTATTGCAACGGCTTTATTGTTCATGGCCGCTGTAAACAGTTTTGGACAAGGTGAAACGGCAAGACTTACCGGTAATGTTACCGATCAAAACGGGGCCGCCGTTCCGGGCGCGACCGTAACGATCAAATCAACGGCTACCGGGTTTGCGCGAAGTACGACGACGAACGATAACGGCTATTATTCGATACCGAATATCGCTCCGAGTACTTACGACATAACAATCAAGAGCGGCAATTTCGCCGAGTTTAAGACACAGCGGGAAATGACCGTGGCGGCAGACGTGGTTTTGAATGCCACGCTTGGCGCAACGGTCGGCGCGGTTGTTGACGTGGTCGCAACAGGTACTGACGTGGGTGAAGTAAATATTACTGAGCAATCGATCTCTGAAGTCGTTAACAGCAAACAGATCGACAGCCTCCCGACCATTACTCGCAACCCGTACGATTTTGTCGTTGTTGCAGGGAATGTTTCCGAAGGCGATAACGGCGGCCGCGGCGTGGGCGTCGCGATCAATGGCCAGCGTTCAGCGA
>QHXS01000161.1 GCA_003223975.1 Acidobacteriota bacterium | reverse complement strand
GTTCAGCATCCAGCTGTGCTTGGTCCTTGGTCCTTGGTCCTTGGTCCTTGGTCCTTGGTCCTTGGTCCTTGGACTTTGGACCTTGGACCTTAGACTTTGGACTTTACTTCTTCCGTTGAATACTGTATCATCTCTGCAACAGTCAGTCAACAGTGATCGTGACGACAGTCAAAACCACTCAAAACGACGAAAATAGCGATAATCGCGGGAAACAACGGGAGCTTTTCTGCATTTGCGCCGTGGCGCACGACCCGATCGAGTCGGATTTTCGCAAGACGACCGTTTTTTCAGCGTTCCGTCGACTGAACCCGTCCCGCATCGCAGCTTTTCCCGCGATTTCCCGCGATTTCGCGTTGTTTTCGCACCTCCCGTCGTTCTCATCGGGGTGCACACGCGCCGGGTGGCGCGGCCTCAAGTCTTCCTCAAGGTTCCCTCAAGGCTGTTTCGTTACTCTCAACCTAGGCAAAAAGGGGTTATCAGGAGGACGAAATGGGAACGCTCGGAAGGATGGTTTGGATCGGGGTCATCATGGTTGCCGCGGCAAACGCGCTCGTCGCGGCACCATCGATAGACGGACTTTTGGCAACAAAGATCAATGCGGCGCCTCTCGGGTTGACGCCTGTCGTGATCACGTTCGACCACAAGCCGGTAAACTCCGACTTCGTTATGCTGCAATCACTTGGCATCCGCGGCGGACGTTTCCTGAACGAGCTTCCCATCGTCCTGACGAGTATCAATCGAACTCAATTCAACGCCCTCAAAACAAAGGCCGGCATCCGTTCGCTCTATGCAAACCGCACATTCAAATTGCTCGATCTCGAGGGACGCACGATCACCGGCGTCGAGCAGCTGATCCGCGATGTCGAGACGACCACGCGAAACGGTGGCCTGCCGGTTACAGGCAAGAATATCGGCGTTGCGTATATCGATACGGGCATCGACGCCACGCACCCCGACCTGCAGCTCGGGCAAAACGTTATCCAGAATGTCTATTTTGCGACGGCCGATCTGCCGGTCGAGCCGCCAGCGGGTTTCCTGCCGGTCGTGCCGGTCGAAAATGTGCCGACGTCCGACATCGAAGGCGGACATGGCACCTTCGGGGCCGGCGTGACGGCAGGAACAGGCGCCGCTTCGGGAGGGCTTTACACGGGAATGGCTCCCGGGGCAAAGCTGATCGGCATACGAGCCGGCAACGACGTGGGGCTTTCGACCTACGCGATCGTTCAGGCGATGGATTACGCGCTGGTCAATCAGGTTCGATACAACATCCGCGTTTGCAATAATTCGTGGGGAACGGTTTTGGCCGATCTGCCTTATGACCCGAACGACCCAATTAATACAGCCACCCGGCTCATGCACGACCGCAATATAACAGTCGTCTTTGCTGCGGGAAACGGCATCAGCGCCGGAACCGGTTCGGGTTCGAACGGCGATCTTCCGGGGGCGATCAACCCGTTTTCGGTCGCTCCGTGGGTGATCTCGGTCGCAGCAGGCGAGAAACGCGGACTTGGAACCCCAGCCGGATTTTCGTCACGCGGCGAAAATAACGGAACGGGCAGCGACACTGCCGGCCAGCCCGCTGATCCCAACACGCCGCCGAATCTGCGGCCCGATATCATCGGCTCGGGCGTCGATATCAAGAGCACGCGTTCGAAGCAGCCGGGCGTGACCAACGTCGCCGGCACGCTCCCGATATTCGTCGGTGCGAACGACCTTTCGACTATTCCCCCGGCGTATTTGCCGTACTACACAACGTCGCAGGGCACAAGCTTTTCGACGCCGCAGGTCAGCGGCATCGTGGCGTTGTTGATGGAGGCAAATCCTCTACTCACGCCCGACCAGGTGGTTACCATACTGCGGCAAACGGCCACGCCGATGCCTTACGATGAACGCACGGTCGGCGCCGGTTACGTAGATGCTCATAATGCCGTCCGGATCGCGTATTCTTTGGCGATGACAATGCATCCCGCGAATCTATTTCCATCGGTCGACCCGAACGCACCGCAGATCGTCGACCCGGCTGATGACCAATTGGGAACGACGGCTCAGGACATCCGCGAAGGTCGGTTCGTTTACGATGCGGGGGCAAATCAAGTCATTTATACGCTTACGGTTTCCGACGCTTCGGTAACCACGCCGAATATGCGTTGGTCCATGACCTCGACATTCGGAGCGACGCAGGTTTTTGTGACCGCATCTGTCGACGAAACAGCGACCACATTTGAATACGGGAAGATCACAATCGGCGCAGTGGATTTCGGCGAAATAAACGGCAATGTGATCACGATCAAATTGTCGCTCGATAAGATCAGCGCGGCCGTCGGCGCGAACGTGCTTGGCACTACCTCGACAAATACTTTGGCCAATGCGCAGGTGCTGATCGGGTCTTCGCTTACCGGCGGCCTGTTATTGAACGCCGATCAGGCAAACGGCTCGGATTTTGACATCAGCCCGGCGTGGCCCGATCCGACTCCGACGCCAACACCGATCGAAACGCCGACCCCGTCCCCGACGCCTTCGGCGACGCCGGCCCAAACACCGACGCCGTCACCAACCCCGGGTCCGGCGCAGAACGAATCGAAACGTTTCGAAGAGCGCTATTCAGGCACTTTGAATCCTGGGCAAACTTCGGTATCAGTACCTTTTGAACTGAGAAGGACAACACTGCAATCGGAGATCAAGCAGGATCACGGCGACCAGGAAATCGTTTATGAATTGGCGGACGCGAACGGCAACCTTATCGCCACAGCGAATGGAAAGAAGATCAACCTCGAAAACCTTGCTCCCGGCAGCTACAGCTACCGCATTCGGGGCAATGTATCTAAAGCCGTTGATTTCACGATCAAAAGCACGCAGGGCAAATGATCCCAAGGTCATTCTTAATGATGGTTATTTGAACAAGCAGCTCGACATCAACAAAGGAACGAACAAGGGAAGGTATCAAAAGTCCCGGACGTCAAGTCCGGGACTTTTTCGTGCTGGTCTTCAGGCTTTGCCCGTATTTTCACCTATGAGGTACGTACTATTACTTGACCGCAGGGAGTGTTCGGTCATAGAGTATTCACATTGTTTAATATGGCTTTTGTTGAGATCTCAGATGGTAAATAAAAGCATGCACAGCGTTGAAGCTCCAGGATCCCGATCAGAATGGCAGGATCCGAATAGTTGACAGGTTGAGTAGCTATTAGAAAAGTTCAATTACCGTGTACTGACCGCTGCAGCCACCTGTGTTAAAAGATCCACAGGAGCCCCCAATGCAAAGCGCCTTTCCCCGTTATACTTCTCGACTCCCGAGCATCGTTCGGCCGATACGTCTCTGTCGATCAGATGTCTTGATATTGGGAGTTATTGGCTTCATCGTTTCCCTCGCTGGTGTGGTCGCCGGAGGGGTTTTTTATTCCCTCGACTTCACGGCCCTCATTCACGTCGAATTTACACAGGTCCTGTCAATTTACAAATCGTTAAATGGGTTTTCGGTTGACGATATCTGTTTATTTTCTTCCGCACATCTCGCTGCGCCGTTCGTGCCGTTTGTATTGGCGGCTTTTCCAGCGCGGGAATTCGAACGCCCTGAGGAGATCCTGGCTGAGAACGAGCATTTCATTACGCAGCTCACCGCGGCGATGCCCGATATTCTGTACGTTTTCGATTACGAAGACCGGTCGCTGATCTACCTGAATGATCAGAGCTCGGCGATGCTCGGCTATAGTAAAGCCGAGATCAGCGAGATGGGCGCGACGATAATTGAAACTCTCGTTTACCCGGACGACCTGCAAAAGCTTCCGCGCCTGATTTCCCGCTACTCTTCTCTAAACGATGGCGAGATCCTCGAACATGAATATCGTGTCCGGCATAAGGAAGGCGATTGGCGTTGGCTGCGCAGCAGAGACGTAATTTTCAAACGAAAGCCCGACGGGAAAGCGGCGCAGATACTGGCGATCGCACATGATATCACCGACCGGAAACTTATTAACGAAGCGTTGGTTGAGAGTGAAGAAAGGAACGCATCGATCCTTTCGGCGTTGCCAGACCTGATGTTCATCCAAAGCGAGGACGGCACGTATCTTGATTACCATGCACAAGACCCAAGTTTGCTTTTGGTTCCACCGAACGATTTTCTGGGCCGAAACATGCGGGAGATTTTGCCACCGGAAATGATCGACGGCATCGAGGACGCGTTCCGGCAAGCGAAAGAAACCGGAAAACCTGCGCGATCTGAATACGCAATGTCGATCGACGGCCATGAGAGCTTTTACGAATACCGAACCGTTTGGAGCGCCGACGAGCGTTTCTTTACGATCGTTCGAGATATTACCGAGCAGAAACGGGCACACCGTGCACTTGCAGAAAGTGAGGCGAGATTTAGAGCGCAATATCGCGGCATTCCGATCCCAACTTTTACCTGGAAGATGCAGGGTGACGATTTCGTGCTCGCGGACTTTAACGACGACGCATTTTGTGCAAGCAATGGGTTGATCGGAGACCTGATCGGTTCGCATGCGTCACATGTTTTCAAGGATTCACGCGAGATCCTCGAATCTCTCGAAAAATGCCTGAAGAAAAAGGTCGTAGTCGAACGGCGGCAGGTCAGTGGGTTTTTACCGAATCAGCACAACAAGTTCTTTGATATGACGTGCGTATACGTTCCGCCTGACATGATAATGATGCATGCCGAGGACGTTACAACGCGAAAACTCGACCTCGAACTTCTTTTGGCGCATATAGAACAACTTGCTGCGGCGAAGCGAGAGATCGCCGAGCAGAATCTGCGACTCAACGATTCCCGCCTCGAGGTCGAAGGTGAAAAGCAGCGTTTCTGGGATCTTTTCGAGTTCGCTCCAGGCGGATATCTCACTACCAATAGCGATGGTGTCATCGCGGAGGCGAATCAGGCCGCACTGGAACTTCTTGCTGCCGGCAACGATGGATTAAAGGGACTTTCGATCGATTCATTCATCTGTCCGTCAGATCGTAATGCGTTCATCGCTTTTTTGGAAACGCTTCGCGAACGGCCATACGCCGCGGAAGGCGAGCTTGTTATGCTTCGCGGTGCAGAACGCTTCAATGCTTCTATCAAAGCCATTGCTTACCATTTCCACGAGAAAGTGAGTGTTCGGTGGTTGCTTCAGGATATTACCGAGCGAAAGCGGGTTGCCGAGGCGTTAGCAGATAGCGAAGAGAAATATCGCCGGATCGTCGACACGATGTTGGAAGGGATTTGGGTGGTGGATTCCGAATTTCGGATCACGTTGGCCAACAAGCAACTTTCCGAAATGCTCGGGTACGCGGACGACGAGATGCTCGGACGAAATGCCGCCGAATTCGTAGTTGACAAAACGGAGGCAGACTTCGAAGAGATCAAAAGTCACAGACTACAAGGTCTCAGCGAAAAGTACGATATAAAACTTCGTTGCAAAGACGGGTCGGACATTTGGGTCCTTGTTTCAGCCACGCCGATCCTCGAAAACGGTGACTTCCGCGGTTCGCTTGCGATGATCACTGACATCACCGAACGAAAGCAGGCAGAAGAATCGCTGCGAAACCTTTCGGCCCGGCTTTTGAACCTTCAGGATGAAGAGCGTCGCCGTATCGCCCGCGAACTCCACGATGAAACGGCCCAGAATCTGGCCATCGTGAATGTGAACCTCTCGGCATTTAAGAACATGCTGTCGGAAAATGAAAAGGCGGAAGCACTTCTTACGCAGACCGAAATGCTGAATCAGCGTTCTCTTCAAGAGGTCCGCACACTTTCGTATCTGCTGCATCCTCCGATGCTCGATGAACGCGGGCTATTGTCGGCCCTGCGATGGCTGATCCGCGGATTTTCTGAGCGAAGCGGAATCACCGTCGAACTGATCGAAAAAGTACCGATCGGCCGGCTTTCAATGGATATTGAGACGGCTCTCTATCGAGTGGTGCAGGAAAGCCTTACGAACATAGATCGCCATTCCGGCAGCCAGACGGGTTTGGTCGAATTAAAGAAACTACGGTCCAGGGTAGAGGTCTCGATCAAGGACAACGGCCGCGGCTTCTCAGGTATATCCGATCAGATCCACGATAGCTTACAGTCGTTGGGCGTCGGCATCCTAGGCATGCGTGAGCGTCTTCGCCTTCTCGGAGGAACGCTCGAGGTTGTTTCCGATAGTACGGGAACGACAGTGACAGGTTCGATCCCGCTGGTGCAGAATTAGATAATGATCAACGTACTCCTCGCCGACGACCACGATCTGATGCGTCAGGGCATTAGGGCGCTGCTCGAAACGCATCCGAATATATCCATTTGTGCTGAAGCGACAAACGGTGCCGAGGCTGTCGAGAAGGCCATCGAATACAAGCCCGACGTAGTTGTTCTGGACGTAACGATGCCGAAGATGAGCGGCCTGGACGCGGCGAGATTGATTCGCGAAAAGGTTCCGGCTACACAGATCGTGATGTTCACGGTCCATGACACGACGGAGATGGTGAGAGAGATCCTTGAAGCGGGTGCTCACGGATATATCCTTAAGTCGGACGCCTCAACGCAACTCGCTGCCGCGATCGAAGCAGTTGCAAAAAAAGACCTCTACTTTTCTGCAGGTGTTTCCGGTGTGGTTATGGATTCGATCACACGGTCACTCGACAATAACCCTCGGACGTTTGCCGATGTGCCACTTACGCCTCGCGAGACCGACGTCGTAAAGATGCTTGCGAACGGCAAGAGTAATAAGGAAATTGCACGGTCGCTTTTCATCAGTGTCCGAACCGTAGAAACCCACCGCCGCACGATCCACCGCAAACTCAAGATCACTTCCCTTGCCGAACTTGTCCGTTTCGCGATCCGGCATGACCTCGTCCGCCCCTAAAATTGCAACAAAAAAAGGCCCCTTTCGGAGCCTTTTCAGTCGTGCCAATTGAAAAAGATCATTCACATCTAAACCATCCTCTTTAATCGTTGCAAGCGGTAAAACTGAGGACTGAACGATCAGGGTCATAGCTCTTTGATTTTCCCCTCCTTAATGGATCTGAATGTTCCCTCCGCCGAGTGTGCCGAATGCGTTGTAACCGTCGTTCATGGATATTCTGAACGTATCGATTCCACTTCCGGGCTCGCCGTTATCGCAGACGCGGACCTGATATGCAACCGAGCCGCCCCCGTTTACAGTGGCAGTGCCTCCGAAATCGGCGCAGTTTCCGTCCAATGTGACCGATGTAATAGTGGAACTCTTGACCGTACGGGCCAAAACTCCGTGATCTTGGTATGTGAGATTCCCGCTCGGATTGCCCACGGAATCGGTTTTCACGGTTAGCCCAAACGAAGCCTTATCGTTCAACCACGGTATCCACCCACCGCCAGTAACCTTTCCTGAGGCAGTAGACGGCGGAACTTGGCAGTAGTCCTGAAAACCAACGAGCATAGACGTATCGAATGCCAAATAAGGAAATTCGTCCGTCGGAAAC
>QHXS01000196.1 GCA_003223975.1 Acidobacteriota bacterium | reverse complement strand
ATCCAAAGCAGCGGCAGCATCGCCGGCGCGATCCCGGCCTGCTCGGCGCGAAGCAGTAGAAACGCATCTGTTGAATTTGAGAGAGTAAATAGGGCGATGACGAAAAGAAACTTTTTGAAATTGCCGTCAAATTCCCGAAGAGAAAACTTGATCGGGTTCGCATCCTCTTTCTTCGTTTCCTTTTTCTCTTCGTGCACAAAGAACACGATCACGAAAAGCCCAAGCACGACCGGGATCGAAGCAAAGAGAAAAACACGTTGGTATTCGCGCGCTGTCGGGTTAGACGAGTCGACCGCGAGATAGGTGAGCAGCGCGAACGCGATCACGGGTCCGATCACCGCGCCCATGTGGTCGGCCGCGCGATTGAATCCGTATGCAAGGCCGCGGTTTTCGGCCGGGATGCCTTGAGCGATCAGGGCATCGCGAGGCGCTCCGCGGATTCCCTTGCCGACACGGTCGGTCGTCCGAACCGCTAAAACCTGTGGCCAACTCGTTACGAATGCGAGGAACGGACGGGTGACCGCCGCGAGTGAATAGCCGAAAAAAACTGGCAGTTTTCGATTGCCGAATTTGTCGCTCAAATAACCGGAAAACAATTTCAGAATGCTCGCCACCGATTCGGCAATTCCCTCGATCAATCCGATCGCAAACGGAGTCGCACCGAGCGTAAGAAAAAGAAATGCAGGCAGCAGTGGATAGATAATTTCGCTGGACGTATCGTTAAGCAGGCTGACAAGGCTCAGTGCAAAAACGTTTCGCGACAGCCCGCGATATTTCGCGAAGAGGCTGGTCGGTTTTTTATCTAAAGTTTCGCCCATTTAAAAGTAAAACAGGCGATCAGCCTGTTCATTCCAAAGACCAACTTCACGATGATCTCACTTGTTTCGTTGCGGCACCGGCCGTGGCCCGGGCTTTCCAGGCGCGAACCACCAGTATCCAACGCTTCCTGCAAATGCGAGAAAAAGGATCCCCGCTAAGATCGCCAATCGGAACGCCAGCTTCAAAGACTTTCGGAAAATGCGAAAAGCTATGAACGCAACGGCCGCGAGAACGAGAAAAATCACGGCTCCGACGCCGGCCGCAACAGCTCCGCTGACCGTAGGTGCGATATCGAAAAGAAGGATCATTTATTTTCCTTTAACGTTCTCTCGATCACGGCGATGTCTTCTTCTGTGATCTCATTATTTTCGGCTGGAAGCGCGTATTCTTCATCCGCCCAGGCTCCAAAATCGATCAGTTTGCACCGTTCCGAACAAAACGGACGGAATTCGTTGTCTTCGTATTCGACTTCTTTTCCGCAACGCGGACATTTTACGAGCATTTCACGCCACAGATTAACACAACGACTTGCAAGGCAAGAAAAACATTGAATCCTGCTGCTTCAGATGCAAAAATTAACATATTAGCGGTCCGCAGAAGCATCTAAATGCGAACAAACTGCGGCCACAAAGCGTAGTTCATAAAGAGGTTAGCAAAATGGCGGATTACAAGGATCGTTTCGGCAAATGGCAGAAGGACGCGAAAGAGAAGTTTGAAGAGATCGACAAACAGCTTGGTCTGAAAGAAAAGATCGGCGAGGGCGCGCGTTCTGTTGCCGAGACAGCGAAGGCAGGTGCGGAAAAGATCAAGGCCGAGGCTGAAAAGAGCGAAGTCGGCAAACAGGCGGTAAAGGTCGCCGAATCGACGATCAAAACCGCCGAGGAAACTGCAAAGAAAGCCTGGACGGCGAGCGAACCGGTTCGCGACTCGGCAAAGGATGTTGGCGAAACTGCCGGCAAGGTCGCCGCTGACATCATTTCCTCCGCGGGTGAAAAGGCCGGCGAAGTTTTTGAAGGCGCGAAAGACACGATCGGCTCGGGCGCTCGTTCCTTCGGCAAAGCATTTAACCTCGGGGCAGGTTTCACGCGCACCGTCGACTCAGCAATGAGCGCATTTTCAAAGACATCGGCCTGGGTGTTAGAGAACCCAATGCACGCGGCCGCAACCGGTGTTTCGATGGCTGTCGGTGCCGGCCTTGGCGTCGTTTTCACAGGGATCTCGTCGCACTGGCTTTTTAATTCTGCATTGCCGACATGGTCCGTGAAAAAGATCGCCGAGCAATTCAACGAGTTCCTAAAACGTAAGGAAGATCTCATCGAAAAAGGCCGGCTCAGCGAGGCCGAGGTCGAACGAATTCATTTCGAACGCGACATTGCAAAACGCATCGGTGCGCCACTGCTCGGCGCATTTTCGTTTGCATCCGGTGCGGTAATGATGACCAACGTGCTGAATCCAAAAGCGATCACCGGTGCGCCGATCGATTGGCTGCTTGGCGGTAATCCGCTGCTCGAAGGCGTGTGGTTTTTCGGGAACGGCCTTGTCTGCTTCCAAACGAGCTATGACTTTTTCATGATCGCCCTCGACGGCCAGGAAGATATCGAGCGAATGGTAAAGGAAGTGAAAGGGATGCTTCCGCGACCTAGCGAACAGTAATTGATTAATTGATCTGTATCGGGAAAGGGACAAAGCAAAGCGCGAAAATCAGTAATGTCAGAATAGACACGATTTTTCTTTTCCGATCCAGCGGCGTTTCGTCCCACGGTGTCGGATGTTTTATCCGCATCATAATTCCCAGAAGCACGGTGAACAGAAATCCGCTCGGGCTATTAAAATAGATCCAGCCGAGTATCGAAAAAATGGCCATCGCCACGAACGCGATCCGGCCGGTCCAATAATGAATTCGCTCGCCAAACACCGCGTAGATCGCATGCCCGCCATCGAGCTGTCCTGAAGGAATTAGATTCAGGGCCGTGACCAGGATCCCCACCCACGCCGCATAGAAAAGCGGAGAGTTAACATGTGTTTGATAATCAATGCCGCTGACCCAGAAAATGATCTTCATCAAGAGCGAATTCGAAAACTCTAATCCTCGGTTGCCGTAAGCAAGCTGTTCCGTGCTAGCCGGCTGCATTGTAAAAACACCGATTATTGCTATTGGCAAAAGCGCGACGAATCCTGCGATCGGCCCGGCGACCCCGATATCGAAAACGGCTTTCCTCGATGGCATCGGCGACTTGATCTTGATAAACGCGCCGAAAGTTCCCGCCGGGCCGATCATCGGCGGCGTCGGAATAAAATAGGGCAATGTTGCGTCGACGCGATAGATCCGGCATGCGATGTAATGGCCCATTTCGTGCGAGATCAAAATGAATAGAAGCGAAAGTGAAAAACTGAGCCCGTATGCAAGGTAAGAGGAATCATTAAACAGCGTCGTTATTGTTGACCCGATGAGTGCGAGATATTTGGCTGGCAGCGTACCAACCCAAGGAATGAATTCAGCAATAGATTGCGGCTCGGTTTTAGGAAACGGGTCGATCACGCCGAATGGGAACAGCACGCCCGCGATCGTCGAGGTAACCAGGGTTGCAAGCAGAAATGCCGTGTGCCTCAGCCAGGTACGAAGCGTCGGCCAAGGCAGCCGGTCTGATAGTGTAAATTGTTCAAAACCCGCCATCAAAAAAGAAAAGGCCGCAAACCACAAGCATACCTTTCGGCCTCGCGATTTGCGACTCAAGATATAGATGAAACGATCTAGGCCTTTACTGCCTTTTCCGTTAGTTCTTTTCCGGGTTTGAAACGTATTGTTTTGCCCGCGGGGATCGGTACTTCCGTGCCGGTCCGCGGATTGCGGCCAACGCCGCGTTTGCGTGGTTTTACGATGAAAACACCGAAACCGCGAAGCTCGATCCGGTTGCCGCGCGCCAGTGCCTCCTTCATCGCGTTGAAAAGCGAATCAACAACTTGCTCGGCTTTCTGCTTCGGAACGCCCGTCTTATCGGCAACTTGGTTGACGATATCCAGTTTGATCATGGTTCCTCCTTTTGCGATAACATGTGCCCGAGAAGAACGACCCTTGTTTTGACTGTGTAACGATAATATGCCTCTAAGTCCGTTTCTGTCAAGATTTTGCAGAAAATAATCGCGTGGGCCAATTCGATGCTTTTTGCTCAGCAATGTACGCCAAAAACATTCCAACTATGCAGGTGAAATGCTAAACTTCTCGCAATCAAGATCGAGTTTCGGAGCGAGAAGATGCGTTGGCAGGACCAAAGACAAAGTACGAACGTTGAAGATCGGCGCGGGATGGGACGCGGCGTTGCGATGGGAGGTGGCGGCCTCGGTGTGGTGATCTTAGCGATCGCCATCTATCTTTGCGGCGGCGACCCGAGCCAACTGCTGAACAATTTGCCCTCCCAAGGCGAAGTGCAGCAGCCTGCTCCTAACAACCCGGCGGCACCCGCCGATCAGAACCGTCAGTTTGTCGGTGCGATAATGGGAAACCTTGAGGACGCTTGGAAACAGATCTTGCCGCAGCAGTCTCGCGTTCAATTCCAGAGCCCAAAACTCGTCTTGTTCACTGATCAGATCTCATCAGCTTGCGGATATGCAAGCGCGGCTACCGGCCCGTTCTATTGCCCGGGCGATCATAAGCTTTATCTCGATTTTGCGTTCTTTCAAGAGCTACAACGCGAATTCAAAGCCCCGGGCGATTTTGCGCAGGCATACGTGATAGCTCATGAGTTTGGGCACCACATTCAAAATCTGACAGGCATCATGGACCGTGTTCAAAGCCGCGGGCAAGACAATCGTCTTTCGGTCGCGCTCGAATTGCAGGCCGATTGTTACGCCGGTGTCTGGGCGAATTTCGCGCAAAAGCAGGACCGTGTCCAACCGGGCGATGCCGAAGAAGCGATACGCGCAGCGAGCGCCGTCGGCGACGACATCATCCAAAAGCGAACGCAAGGTTATGTCGTGCCCGATTCGTTCACCCATGGCTCGGCGCAGCAACGCATGCAATGGTTCTCGCGTGGAATGCAATCGGGCGATATGCGGCAATGCAACACGTTCGGTTCATAAACGATGGCCGAAGAATTTCCCTACGACACGGTTCCCTACCCAAGCAAGTTCTTTTTGCAAACCCACCCTGATCGCCTCGCGGCCGCCGGCATTCTCTATGGAATGCAGCCTGCGCCGGTTGAAAACTGCCGCGTGCTCGAGCTCGGCTGCGGCAACGGCAGCAATCTCATCTCGCATGCGTTCGGCTTGCCGAATTCCAAATTCGTCGGCATCGATCTTTCTGAAATTCATATCGATCAGGCAAATGAAGCAGCGAAAGAACTGGATCTCGCAAACATCGAGTTTCGAAAAATAGACGTGATGCAAATGACTGCCGAGGATTTCGGAAAGTTTGACTACATCACGGCGCACGGTTTGTTTTCGTGGGTTCCCGATTTCGTTCGCGAGAAAGTGCTGGCGCTCTTCAACGAATTACTTGAGCCTAACGGTGTCGGGTACATCAGCTACAACGCGTATCCCGGAGCTTACTCCCGCGAGATGGTGCGTTCGCTGATGCTTTATCACACTCGCGATATTCATGATCCGAATGCAAAAGTCGAAAAGGCGATCTCCCTGCTCGGCTTGCTTGCAAAGAACGCGACCGAGCCGGAACTTTACCAGCGCATCCTGCAGTTCGAATTTCGACGTCATCAAACACACGATATCGCGGACATTTTTCACGACGATCTCGGCGACTGTTACCACCCATTTTATTTTCACGAATTTGCCGATCTGCTTAACAAAAACGGCCTCCAGTTCCTATCCGAAGCAGAACTGCACGCTTCGTCGCGCCAAGGTGTCACTGCAGAATATAACGAGCTATTGAATTCATTCGACGACCCGATCGAGCGCGAGCAGTATCTCGATCTGCTCCGCGGCCGCGTATTTAGACAGACACTTTTTTGCCGTTCAGATATAAAGCTCGACCGCGAACCGAAACCTGATCTAATTCAAAAGCTTTATCTCTCTTCATCACTTCGGGCGATCGAACCGTTGGAGGACATTGCCACGCAAAAGATCCAGAAGTTTGGAAATGCAAAAGGCCACACGATGCAGATCGATCATCCGCTCACGAAGGCCTCGCTCGCTTATCTTGGTGAGATCTGGGGTCGTTCGATAAGCACGACAGAGCTTTTGAATGCCGCAAAGCAGATCCTGACAAATGCCCGAAGCTCGATTCAAAATTGGGATGAAGAATTTGAAACCACGAGAATGATCCTGCTTCAGATATGCCTTAGCAGCGACCTGGTCGAACTGCACACATATGCGGCGAACGCTGTCGGAAATGCCGGCGCGAAGCCTATCGTCAACCGTCTTTCACGTTGGCAGCTTCGGGATGCAAGTAACGTGCTGACGCTGCTGAACAAAGATCTCAAGCTGGAGGACAAGACCGCACATCATCTGCTCGAATTGATGGACGGAACGCGAACGAAAATGAAGCTTGTTACGGATATGCAGGGGTTTGTGCGCTCGGCTGATGACATCGCCGACAAACAGCAGCTTATTCGCGACATGCCGGACTGGGTAAATGAAAGCATTCAGGAGCTCGAGCGGCTTGGTTTGTTCGAAGCTCAGCCCGCGGGTTGAAACGGCCTGCCGTAGATCTCTTGATACACCCAACCCAAAACGCGCGCTTCAGCGGTGCAAAGCGCCTCAAGCCAGCAGCTCGTCAGGTAGAATCGGCGCTCCGCGTTTGTCGTCAACAACGCGGCTTTTTCCATCGGTGAAAGTTCGGGTTCCGCATCCAGCTTGTTTGCGTCGGTGATCTCCCGTTTCGACTCTTTTGATTCGTGCAGCGCATTCAAAACATCTGTGATCCACAACTTTAAGAGTGGTTCGGAATTGTTTTCCTCGAGAGCTTGAAATACCCCGATCGCGAATCTTGCTTCCGCGTTTTCAAATGGATATGTGGCAATTCCGTTTGCCTCGTCGTCCGTTTGTTTCCAGCGAAACAGTTCCTCGATCATAACGTGGCGTATTCGAGCGACGCGTTCGTCGTAGTTCAAAAACCATTCGACCAGATCGGCAAGCGACGCAGGTTCGATGCCGCCGACGGGAAGCGCGCGGAGCTTGGGCGGTTCGATCTCGTCTGGAATTGCAGCCATTGCAACCAATTATTTCATCCAAATACTCGAAGTACAACGAACCGCCTTTTCTTTGACAAATAATCGAGCCTGATTGATACTTAATTACCTTCGCACCCGAGGAGTCGAACCGAAACTATGGCAACAAATTACGTATCCTGTCCCAACTGTCATTCGCAAAATCCGGCAAACTTTCAGACATGTACGAACTGCGGAACGATGCTGCCCATCAGCCCGATGCCGATGCAGCCGGTTGGCGGTTACGCGCAAAAATTGCCGGGTGCGGACAAAAAGATCGCTGCCGGAATTTGCGGTATCGTACTTGGCGGCCTCGGGATCCACAAATTCGTTCTCGGCTATCAGCAGGAAGGTATAATTATGCTTTCCGTTTATTTGGTCTCGCTGGTTATTGCAATGGTGACTTGCGGCATCGGGACGCCGCTAGTGCTTATTCCAAGTATCGTCGGGATCATCGAGGGGATCATTTATCTGACAAAATCCGATGAGGAATTTGTCCAAACATACGTCCTCAACAAAAAGGCGTGGTTTTAATGTAGAACAGGCTGTCAGCCTGTTCATGAAGTCTTTGCGATCGAAAAACGACAGGCTAACGGCCTGTCGTACTTATGTTTACTGGAATCATTGAGGAGCTTGGTTCGGTGGCGTCACTAGAAATTCGTGTCGACGGCGCACGAATTCGCATTGCAGCCTCGCTGGTAAACTCCGACGGTAAGGACGGCGATTCGATAGCCGTAAACGGCGTGTGTCTTACCGCACTCGATGTTGCATCTGATGGGTTTTCTGCGGATGTTTCAAGGGAAACACTTGATCGCTCTACGCTTGGAAATTTGAAAGAGGGCTCTAAAGTAAATCTCGAACGTGCCGTCACCCCCGCAACTCGTCTCGGCGGCCATATTGTACAGGGCCATGTGGATGGTTGCGGAACATTTCAATCTGCGGAACAAAACGGAGATTTCTACACCGTCCGCATCGGATTTCCCCAAGGGCTTGCCCGCTATTTTGTTTACAAAGGTTCCGTCGCCGTCGAAGGTATTTCCCTCACCATCGCGTCGCTCGCCGATTCACATTTCGATATCGCGATCATTCCAAAAACCTGGCAGCTTACGAATTTCTCGACGCTTAAATCGGGGGACGCTGTAAATCTCGAGGCAGACGTTATTGCCAAATACGTCGAACGGATGCTTTCGATCCGCGAGAACTAATTTCACATAACTTTAAAAACAAGAAAGGCAAGTGCTGCTCTGCCTCGTGAGACTTGGAACCTAAACGCCGATCCGCAATACGTGAAATAAGAGATAGATCGACCCGGATAAACCCGCTACAGCCGAGCCAAAAGTAAATGTTGAAACATGCGTTAGCCGTGTAATGCTTTGGCCGTGCGATCTGCTAACATTCCCGGCCAGGACCGCAACCTTTTCACTCGAGAGCATTATCAGGATGCCAATAATAAGATTGTAAAGAACGATCATCCCGCTAACATCTAAAGTCTTCATTTGTTCTTCCTTTTAAAATGAAACGGACGGCTTCCTTTATAGCAGAAAGCCATCCGGGTGAGTAACTATTTCGTGCCGCTTGCCAGTTTCCCGATGAGCGAGAAGAGCGGAAGGTACATCGAGATAACGATCGAACCGATCGTGACGCCGAGGAACGCGATAAGTACGGGCTCGATCATTGAGAGCAGGTCGGCGATCGCGGTATCGACCTCTTCTTCGTAGAAGTCGGCGATCTTGCCCAACATCGCATCGAGCGCGCCGGTCTGTTCACCGACGCCGATCATCTGGCTGACCATGTGCGGGAACACATTTGTCGCCTTTAACGGTTCGACGAAGTTTTCCCCGCGTTCGACACCGGCGCGCACCTTAATGATCGCGTCTTCGATAACTACATTACCGGCCGTTTTCGCGGTGATCTCAAGTGATTGCAGGATCGGCACGCCCGACGAAAGCAGCGTCGAAAGAATTCGAGAAAAACGTGCGACCGCCACCTTTCGAAGAATGCTGCCGAAGATAGGTGTTTTCAGCAGAAGGCTGTCGATCATCCATCGGCCCTTTTCAGTCTTGTAATAGAACTTGATGCCGATCGAACTTCCGATTATCGAGATCAGAAGTGTGAGGCCGCCCCATCCGGCGAGGAAATTACTTATCCCCATCACGATGCGGGTGGGCAAAGGAAGCAGTTCGCCCGGCCCGAGCAAGCCGATGAAGATCTGTTGGAACTGAGGGATCACAACGACCATGATCACGGCGATCGCGGCGATCGCGACAAAAATAACCGCCGCCGGATAGATCGATGCCGATACGATGCTGCGTTTCAGTTTGACGACCTTTTCGATCAACGTCGCAAGTCGCTGCAAGATCAGGTCAAGCACACCGCCCGTTTCGCCTGCTTCGACCATGTGCGAATAGAGCGAATCAAAAACTTTCGGGTGGCGTTCGAGCGCTGCGAACAGTGTCGAGCCTTCTTCGACATTTTGTCGCACCTGCCGAAGCACATCCTTGAAGAAGGCGTTCTTCTGCTGCTCCGCCAAAATGTCGATACACTGAACGAGCGGAAGACCTGCATCGATCATGACCGAGAACTGACGCGTAAAAACGGCCAATTCCTTTGCATTCACCTTCTTGCGACGTCCGAGCTTCGGAATCGAGACCACGCGGCCCTTTTCGGTTGCCTGCGTCAAAACGATCTGCTCACGTCTTAATAGCGTACGCAGCTCGTCTTGATTGGCGGCATCGCGTTCGCCGTTGACAAGTTCATTTAATCTGTCTCGTCCTTTGAAAACGTATGTAGGCATTGTCTTCTCTATGCTCCTTTTCTATCTAATCGGTAAACGTGGCGATTGCCGGTCCCTTCTTATCTTGTCGGCGGTCTTTGACCGATCGGGCGTCCTTGTGTGTACGGGCTGCCATTTTGCGGTACGTTCGGTTTGCCCGGACTGCTGTATGAAGTGTTCAAACCGGAACCGCGTTCGATAAGGTCCCGGAGTTCGTCGGCGTTCGATGAACGCTGCATCGCGACGTCCAGCGTGATGTGTTTTTTGTGATACGCGGTCGCCAGGGCCTGGTTGAACGTCTGCATTCCGAACTTGTCCTGCCCCGTCTGCATCATCGAATAGATCTGATGGATCTTGTCTTCGCGGATAAGGTTTCGGATAGCCGGATTCGGTATCAATATCTCGAGCGCCATGACGCGGCCATCGCCCGATGCCTTCGGCAACAGCGATTGGCAAAGAATGCCCTCGAGCACGAGCGAAAGCTGAGTGCGGACCTGCGCCTGCTGCTCCGACGGAAAAACGTCGATGATCCGGTTGATCGTTGAGTAAGCGGAATTCGTATGCAGCGTCGCAAACGTCAAGTGGCCGGTTTCCGCGATGCGGAGCGCCATCTCGATGGTCTCAAGATCACGCATTTCGCCGACGAGTACGACGTCAGGATCTTGACGCAGGGCAGTACGAAGAGCTGCACCGAACGAATGCGTGTCGGCAGCGACCTCGCGCTGATTGATAACGCAATTCTTGTGGTTGTGAAGGAATTCGATCGGGTCTTCGATCGTTAAAATGTGGTCATGCCGCTCGATATTGATCTTATCGATCATCGAGGCGAGGGTCGTCGATTTACCTGAACCGGTCGGTCCTGTGACCAGTACGAGCCCGCGCGGTTTTTTACAAAGGTCGGACACGATCGTCGGGAGCCCGAGTGCGTCGAAAGATTTGATCTCGTAGGGAATGGCACGAAACACGGCGCCTACGGCACCTTTCTGATTGAAAAGATTGGCACGGAAACGCGACATCCCTTTCAGTCCGAACGAGAAATCGAGCTCGAGGTTTTCCTCAAAGCGGTGCTTTTGCGCGTCCGTCAACACAGAATAAGCCAGCCGTTTCGTGTCGGCGGGCGTCATTGCCGGATAACCCGGGACCGCAGAAAGATGGCCGTGTACACGGATCTGCGGCGACGAATTGGTCGACAAATGAAGATCCGACCCTCCGGCATCCGTCATCTTCTTAAGAAGTTCCGGGAGGGTGATCTGTGATGCAGCGCTATTATCTTGTTCGAGATTCATAACCGTGTGTTCGAGAGTAAAGGGCCGGCACGTGGGCACGGCCGGCCCTTCGTTAAAGAGGCGGGTTTATTGCTTGAGCGATGCCTGCTGTACGGGGCGCGGCCGGCTCGGGAGCGAGACGATCACTTTTTCCGATTCTTCAGCGAGCTTTTCTGCCGATTCCGCGGCCGACGTGGTAGCGACGCTATAGATGCGCCCATCGGCTTCGGTGAAGTAAAACATTCTTGAGTTAACGCGGCCGCCCGTAGCCTGCGACTGTGCAACAACAACGTAAACTGCACGGCCGCCGACCATCTTCTGATAGTCGTTAACCACCCATCCGTTCTCACGGACCATCCGATTGATCACTTCGCGGCGAAGCGACGTGGTCGGCACACCGGCCAACGCCTGGTTCTTGCCCGTCAATACGCTTTCGCCCGTTGCCGGTCCGACTACCGAGATCGATGCTGATCCGACTGCGCCGCCGCCCGATCCGTCGATCTGGAATTGGATCTCCCCGCTCGAAAGCTTCGAGGCTTTCCAGCCTTTCGGTGCCGATTGGCCCGAAGGAAGCATTGCCGACGTCGGCGGTTCGCCCACGGGTTTCACGGCCGCCTTATCTTTCGCATCACCGGACTTCTGCAACTCTGCAAGCCGCAGCTGCTGAAGCCTGAGTGCTCGCTTGCGGGCCGCCAGCGCTTTTTTGCGCTTCATGCGCGCGTGATACTGGCGCCACCAGCCCTTCGAATACTTTTTGTATTTCCTCGGTTTCTTTTTGTACCGTTTTGTATGTTTCGGACCTGCTTCGGCGTATTCCGTTGCCAGCGGAATTATCGTCCCGATGCCGATCATCAATGCCAGTGAAAGTGCAACTGCCCTAAACAGCATATTTCGCCTCCATTCTTAAGCCACCGTTTCCTTCACGACCTCTTCGATCGTAGTTATCCCTTCTCTCAATTTGTACAATCCGGATCCCCGTAATGTGACCATCCCTAATTCGATCGCCTTGCGGCGAAGCTCGATAGCGCTCGCGCCGATTATGATCAACTCGCGAAGTTCGTCCGTTATTTCCATAACCTCGTAAAGGCCGACGCGTCCTTTGTAGCCGGTATTTAGGCATGTCTCGCAGCCGCGGCCTTTATAAACTTTCAGTTTCTTTGCCTCGTCTTCATCGAAGCCGATCTCGATGAGGCCCTCGATCGGAACCTTTGTTTCCTCTTTACAATCGGCGCAGATGCGTCGGATGAGCCTTTGCGCCTGGATGAGGTTGATACTCGTTGCGACGAGGAACGGCTCGATGCCCATGTTGACGAGACGCGAGATCGTCGAAGGCGCATCGTTCGTATGTAGCGTTGACAAGACCAAGTGGCCGGTCAACGCCGCCTTGATCGCGATCTCGGCGGTTTCAAAGTCTCGGATCTCACCGACGAGAATGATGTTCGGGTCCTGGCGAAGGAATGAACGAAGCGATGCGGCAAAATTTAACCCGATCTGTTCCTTCATCTGCACCTGGTTGATACCTGGCAGGTTGAATTCGACCGGGTCTTCAGCCGTCATTATGTTCGTCTCAGGCTGATTAAGCGACTGAAGCGCCGAATAAAGCGTGTTCGTTTTACCGGAACCGGTCGGTCCGGTAACAAGGACCATGCCGTACGGGTTAGAGATCGCTCTCTGGAATTTCTCAAGACTCTCAGCTTCAAAACCTAGCTTGGTCATGTCGAGCATCAACTTGTCTTTATCCAACAAGCGAAGCACGACCTTTTCACCGAATAAGGTCGGCAATGTCGAAACGCGAAAGTCGAGCTCGCGTGAGCGGTCGTCGACCTTAACTTTGATCTTGATGCGTCCGTCCTGCGGCAATCTCTTTTCAGAGATGTCGAGCTTCGCCATGATCTTCAAACGCGAGATAAGCGGGTCGCGAAGCTTCATCGGCGGGTGCATAACGTCGTAGAGCACGCCGTCGATTCGGAAACGGATGCGGAAATCTTTTTCGTATGGTTCTACGTGAATGTCCGATGCTCCGCGTCGAAGCGAATCGACCATCAGCACGTTTACAAGGCGAACGACCGGCGCATCTTCCGATGCACGGGTCAGTGTTGCGAGATCGATCTCCTCGTTATCATCGAGGAGCTCAAATTCTTCGCCGTCGTGCGAGGTAAAGTCGAAGTGGTCAAGCGAGACGTCGATATCCGAATCGACAAGCCGCTCGTCCTCCTTTATCTTATTTCCCTTATTGTGGCCGTTCTTGGAGTTCTTCTTTAGGCTGGCCCCTTTCAATCCGCCTTTATCGCCGTCGAACGCGAATGCGGCATCGAAGATATCGATCTGGGTCGAACCACTGTAATACTTGCCGATCGCCATCTGGATCGAAGCCTCGCTTGCGATCACCGGCTCGACGTTCAGCTCCGTCATGAACTTGATATCGTCCATGGCGAACACGTTCGTCGGGTCGGCCATCGCCAGCGTAAGCGTTGCACCGACGCGCGATATCGGAAGCACCGTGTATTTCAAGGCGACTTCCTGCGAGATGAGTTTGATGATGGCGGGCTCGATGTGGAAGAGGTCGAGGTTGATGGAGGGCACGCCGTATTGGCGCGAGAGCACGGCCGTGATCACGTCGTCGGAGATAATGCCGAGCTTGACGAGATTGGAGCCCAATCGTCCGCCGTTTACGCGCTGATAATCAAGAGCTTCGCGTAACTGCTGCGGGGTGACGAGGTTTTCGCGGACAAGAATTTCCCCAAGTTTTGCTGACATGCTATTCGAGTTGCTTTCCGTTTATCGAAATAAACCTTGGCGGGACAAGAGAAAAGGTTCTTAACTTTCGAGTATTTAACCCAGCGAGGTGATACGGCCAACAGTGGTAAACATTGTTGACACTTAATAATAGATGTTTGTATCGATACGTGTCAATAGCTTTTTGAGGTCGTTTTAACGCCTAATCGGTCAACTTGACCTGACCGAAGGGAAATTTCGCGCAGTCATCGGGAAAGCCGGCCGGACGCTCGACATGACCAAACCGCCACCGTCAGCCGCGACTCACCGTGATAATAACGAAAATTCTCTGTTGCTTGATGTTTCGGATAGTGCGTGTTACCTTTTCTGAATACCAAGCTTCTACTGAGGCTTCCACTAACCTAAAACAACGGAGTTATGTAATTTCGACGCATTAGAGGTATTGCGTCGTGTAGTTTAGACCGCCTAAAGTGCGCGCCCCCGCATTTGAGCTGCTTCTGCGCCCTGTCAGGAATTTAAGAGAAGGATGTTTTCAATTTAGGAGTTAATTAGAGATGAAAAAAGGTTTTTTGATCCTGGTATTACCATTACTTGCCGCGAGCTACCTACACGCTCAAAGCAAGATCGAAACTATCAATCTTAAGGGCCGCGATTACACGGTCAGCAAAGATCTGCCGGCCGAGATCTTAGGCGTCTACGAATACGAAGACAAAGTCGAGCCGATCGTTGAGATCCGAAAAGATGGCACGGGCGTCTTTCAGCCGCATATG
>QHXS01000160.1 GCA_003223975.1 Acidobacteriota bacterium | reverse complement strand
CGCTCGACAAGGGGATCGGATTTACTTCGCGCTGCCGACAATTGAGATCGTAAAAATATGAAGGCAATTATTTTTGGCGCAAACGGCCAGGACGGTTACTATCTCACCCGGCTGCTCGAAAACCAGAAGGTTGAGGTGATCGGCGTTAGCCGAGGCGGAGGCGGACTGATCGGTGACGTTTCCGATCGTGTATTCGTTGAGGATCTGATACGAACCGAAAAGCCTGAATACATTTTTCACCTCGCAGCAAATTCGACAATGCGGCACGAGGTGTTATTTGAAAATCATGCGTCGATATCGACCGGCACCCTAAATATTTTGGAGGCAGTGCGCCTCCACAGTCCGAATAGCAAAGTATTTTTGTCGGGCAGCGCGATGCAATTTCAGAATGATGGGGAGCCGATCGATGAAAACACGCCGTTCGCCGCGCTCAATCCATACGCTGTGAGCCGCATCCAGTCAGTTTATGCGGGACGGTATTTTCGTTCCCTCGGCCTTCCAGTATACGTCGGATATTTTTTCAACCATGACAGCCCGCGACGTACACCGCGACATGTGAATAAGTTGATCGCAAATGCCGCGAAACGGGGCGAAAAGATCGCCATCGGCGACTGGACCGTAAGAAAAGAATTTACATTTGCCGGCGAGACGGTCGCGGCGGTCTGGACGTTGGTGAAACAGGCGGACGTTTTTGAAGCGGTCATCGGAAGCGGTAGGGTACATAGTATTGAGGAATGGATAGAAGCCTGTTATTCAACAGTTGGCAAGGACTGGCGGCAATACGTCAGCCAAAGAGAAAATTACACGGCGGAATATCGCGTGCTGGTCTCAAACCCGGCCTTGATCAAATCTCTGGGTTGGGAACCTCGGACAAGCATCGACGAGTTGGCGAGAATGATGATCGACGAGGGTGAATAACAGAATATCGTGAAAGAAGCTCTTAGAATAGCGAAGGAATAAGTCCTATTGCGAGATAGTGGGCTACCAAGAATAAACATGGCGAAACGAGCGATAATTACAGGCGTCACAGGACAGGACGGATCGTATTTAGCAGACCTCTTGCTCGCGAAAGGCTACGAGGTTCATGGGATCAAGCGACGATCTTCTCTAATCAACACAGATCGTATTGATCATCTCATCGAGCCGGTCGCGAATCCGAATTTCATTGTTCATTTCGGAGACATGACCGACGCAAGCAGTCTCCTTCGTATCATTCAAATGGTCCAACCAGACGAAATATATAATCTAGCCGCCCAAAGTCACGTCAAGGTCAGTTTTGAAACTCCGGAGTATACCGCGAACGCTGACGCGATCGGGGTACTGCGAATGCTCGAAGCTATTCGCCTTCTCGGACTCGCCGAAAAAGTAAAGTTTTATCAGGCATCAACATCGGAACTTTACGGACTTGTCCGCGAAGTTCCGCAAACTGAATTAACACCCTTCTACCCGCGTTCGCCGTACGGTGTCGCAAAGCTCTACGGTTATTGGGTAACAGTCAACTACCGTGAGGCATATCAGATGTTCGCGGTCAACGGCATACTTTTCAATCACGAAAGTCCTGTCCGCGGAGAAACGTTTGTAACGCGAAAGATAACGCGCGCAGTTGCGCAGATCGCCCTCGGCCAGCTTGACATGATGCACCTGGGAAATCTCGACGCGCGTCGCGATTGGGGCCACGCAAAAGATTATGTTGAAGCAATGTGGCTCATGCTACAGCAGGAAAAACCGGAAGATTTCGTGATCGCGACCGGAGTTACTACATCTATCCGTGATTTCTTAAGAATGGCTTTTGATGAAGTGGGGATCGATATTCAGTTCAAAGGTTCCGGTGTCGACGAGACGGCGGTCGTTGACGCTTGCCGCGATCCGCGGTTCGAGGTTCCGGCCGGTCAAATTGTCGCCTCTGTCGACCCGGTATACTTCCGTCCGACCGAGGTAGATCTGCTCTTAGGTGATGCGACGAAGGCACGCACAAAGCTTGGCTGGACCCCTAAATATGATCTTAAGCAAATGGTCGCTGAAATGGTGCAGAGCGATCTAGGCCTCTTCGGTAATAGCTCAAACTAACATTCACCTGTCGGCTATCAGCTCCTTGATCGATCGATTTATCCTGTCGGCAACAACATTAGTGGAAAAATTGTTGCGGACAAGGGTTTGCCCATTTTTGGAAAGTTTTCCCCATATACTCTCGGTACTGTGGAGATGTAGGACGGCAGCCCCAAAACTAACCGGATCGTCGGTTATCATTCCGTCGACGCCATTCACCATTCCGAAACCCTCCGCTCCTATCGAGGTTGTGACGACCGGAAGACCGTAGGACATCGCATGCGCGATCTTTCCCTTCATTCCCGCGCCAAATCGCAGCGGCGAAATAAAAACCCGGCTGTGTTCAAATAGTTCGGTCGGGTCTTCGACAAAACCGTGAACAGTTACATTCTTGTGTGCTAATTCAGTAAGTGATGGCGGCATATTACTGCCGACGATATTCAAACGGATGTTCGGATCTTTTTGCAGGATCAGCGGGAAGATTTCCTTCAGAAAATATTCGATCGAATCGAGGTTAGGACGATGGACAAAGCTGCCAATGAATAACAGGTCCTTTCGCTCCGAGAATGCGGCCCCCGCACCGTGCAATTCCTGAATGATCGGGATGAGCGATACTTTCGCATTGGGCGCGATACGAAACACCTCATCTTTTTCTTCGCCGGTAATGCACCATACTTCGTCTACGTTGCTGGCGATCTTTCTCTCGATCGTTTCAAACTGATCCGAGAGAAACTTCAAATACGGATCGCCGGACAATTCGAACTCCCGTCGATAGCGAACGTAATGTAGGTCGACGGTATCAAAGATGGTCTTCGCATTCGGAAAATATCTTTTTACTTTTCCATAAACAATATTCGCAACCAATGGATAGCAAAGTATGGCAATGTCACAGCGCCCGTTTTTGAATCTTCCACGAAATTCCGGCATCCAAACGAGTTCGATGCCAAGGTCGGTTAGCGGGCGCTTGATCGATGCATCGTCTTCGAAATTGAGATGAACAAAAGCGACGCGTCCGATCTGCGTCAGGCAGCGCAGGATCGCAAAAAGCCTTACATACCCCGCTGCCTGCAAAGGCCGTGGGAGAACGTCGCAGAAAACCAAAATATTGGGGCCGGCCTTTCGATTCGAAAAACGTATCGCATTCGATTCGTCGGGTGGCGAATGCTGCTCAGAAAGAGTACCTTGCCATTTTTCCGCAAACTTCGTTCGGTTTATATCCTGAAAGCGCTTAAATCCAGAGGTGGTGGATTTTCCTGCTGTCGCGCCTTCGAAATGTAC
>QHXS01000195.1 GCA_003223975.1 Acidobacteriota bacterium | reverse complement strand
AAATGCTCAATTCAGTCTAGTTTTTACCCTTTGTGCGATGTAAAACGCCGTTAGGCACGACGTGTTATTAGAATAGCAAAGAATTTCACGCTCGTAAAGCCAATTTTCTTTGATTTTCGGGGCTTCGGGCTTAGACTATCTTTTCTTTATGCTGTACCTTTCGCAGGTTTTGGGCCGGCCAATTTACGATGCCGGCAGCGACCGGATCGCCACGATCAGCGATATTCTGGTCCGATACGGCGACGATGACCATCCGCCGGTGATCGGCATAGTCGCGCGCCTGCGGAGGCGTGATTTTTTTATCCCGAATGCGAACATTTCTGAGATCGGCGAGCATGGGGCAAGGATGAATTCGGCAGTGCTCGACCTGACGCCGTTCGAACGCCGCGAGGGCGAGGTTTTGCTCGGTAAGGACGTGCTCGATAATCAATTGATCGACGTCGACGGCAAGCGCGTCGTTCGAGTCAACGATGTTCAGCTGATCGATACAGGCGACCATTGGCGCGTGTCGGGCGCAGACGTCAGCCTGCAAGGTTTCTTGCGACGCCTGATGCCAAAAGGCTTTTATGGTAGTGACCGGCCGGTCGAAGTGATCGACTGGGCCGACGTCGGCTATCTCGCGACCGACACCGCCACGGCGACGGTACAGCTTAAATCCTCAAAAGATAAACTCTCCCGGCTGCACCCTGTTGAAATCGCTCAGCTTGCCGAAACTCTTTCGCCGATCCATCGAACCGAGGTTGTCGAAAGCCTCGACGATGAGATCGCCGCCGACACACTCGAAGAGATGTCGACCGAAGCACAGGCGCGGATCCTCGAAGAAATGGACGAAGAACGGGCTGCGGACATATTAGAAGAGATGTCTCCGGATGACGCTGTAGACGTCCTCGACGAGATGAACGATGAAAAATCCGAACAGCTATTTAGCTTGATGGACGAGGACGAAAAAGCCGACGTTGCAGAGTTGATGCACTTCGAAAACGACACCGCAGGCGGCCTAATGACGACAGAGTTCGTTGTGTTTCCTCAGGACCTTACCGTCGGCGAAACGATCGTCCGGCTCCGCGAAATGGCGGAAACGCCAAACATGATCTATTACCTATATGTGGTCGCGGAAGAAAATTCGTGGAAGCTCCGTGGCATTATTTCCCTGCGGTCGTTGATCCTGGCAGATCCGACTTTGAGACTTCAAGATGTCATGCGGCGCGAATTCAGGTTTGCACATCCATCAGAATCCGCCGAAGATGTCGCCCAAACTATTTCCGAATATAATCTGCTTGCGCTTCCGGTGATCGATGACGAAGGGGACATTGCCGGCATAGTAACTGTCGACGATGCAATGGAGATCCTCTTGCCAAAGGGTTTTCAGCGTAGATTGCCTCGGCTCTTCGCGTGACCAGCTAGGTCTTTTTTCCCGGACCCCAAAGAGCCCGGCCGGAGAGCTTGCCGGCGTGTTCTCCGTTTTTCAACATCTGAACGCCGTTCACAAATACGTCCCGCACGCCGACGGCAAACTGATGCGGTTTATCAAATGTAGCTTTATCAGCGATCGTATTCGCATCGAATATCACGACATCAGCGAAATATCCCGGTTTCAGAAATCCGCGACGGTCGAGTCCAAGATTAGTGGCCGGCAGTCCGGATAGCCTGCGTATTGCTTCTTGTAGGGATATAACTTTTTCTTCGCGGACGTATTTGCCGAGAAGCCGCGCAAAATTTCCGTAGGCACGCGGATGCGGGTTCGACTTCAAAAACGCGCCTTCCGGAGCCTCCGACTCGGCGTCCGAGCCAAACGAAACCCAAGGGTACGCTATCTGCTTTTTGATGTTTTCTTCGTCCATTAGAAAATAGACCGTCCCGACTCGTGACTGGTCTTCAAGCACGAGATCGAGGATAGTATTTTCCGGATCGGTTCCCCGCATCCGTGCAACCTCGCCGAGCGTCTTGCCGGTCAGCGGTTTCAATTTATCGTTCTTGAATCCGACCAACAAGACCTTATCGGCCGAGCCGGCGGCGAGGTAAAGATTTTCCCATTTGTCGGTCGGTGTCCGAATTTCTTCAACGATCTTTGCTCGAGTCGCGGGGTCCTGAAGCCGTTTGAAAAGTGCCGGGTAACCGCCGTCCAGCACCCACGGCGGCATCGCCGCGTCCAATCCGGTGGCACCGGCCGGATACGTGTACATATCGGCTGTTATCTTTAGCCCGCTTTTCCGCGCGGATTCGACCATGGCCAGCACCTGGTCCATTTTTTTCCAATTGATTTGTCCCGCCGCCTTGAGGTGATAGATCTCAGCCGGGATCTTTGCTTCGCGTGCGATACGCATCAGCTCGTCCACCGCCTGGATAAGTTGGTTGCCTTCGCTACGCATATGCGAGATGTATTTACCTTTGTACTGTGCCGCGACCTTACACATCTCGATCAATTCCTCGGTTTTCGCATAAAATGCCGGGGCGTATATCAGCGATGAACCTATCCCGAGTGCACCGGCCTCCATTTCTTTGCGAACGAGATCACGCATCTGCTGTATTTGTTCGGCGGTCGGCTGTTTATCGTCGTCGCCAAGCACGTATTGTCGAATAGTTGTCGCACCGATGTACGATGCAACATTTTGCGACACGCCGCGCCTCTCGAGGTAATTCAGATAATCGGCAAGGGTCGTCCATTCGATCTCGTATTTCAGATCGCCCTGATCGTCCTTCATCTGCTTTTTCATCCGGTCGTTGAGCGGGCCCATCGAATTGCCCTCGCCGAATATTTGTGTCGTGACGCCCTGTTTCAATTCGCCAAGCGAGCGCGGGTCGACGATCAATGACTCGGTCGACCAGGAAAGCATATTGATGAATCCCGGAGCTACCGCCATTCCAGTCGCATCGACGATCGTCACCGCCTTTGCTCCCTTCAAATTACCGATCTTTACGACCTTGTCGGCTTTAATGCCGACGTCCGCTTTAACGGATGCACCACCGCTGCCGTCATACACTGTCCCGCCCCGGATTATCACGTCAAACTCGTTCGACGCTCGATCCTGGCCAAACGAAAAGGTGGGCAGCATGCAAAGAAGTGCCAGCAAACAAATGAACGTCTTCATATATCTCTCTTATTTAGCACGACGAAAACTTAGATCCTGAAAATCGAAACTAAAGTCAGTAAGCGGTGAAACAGGCCGCATCGTGAAACCCGACGCCTTTCCCTCTTCGTCAAGGCTGAAGTTCACATAGGCGTCGGCAGGCATCGCAATATCCGACCACTTCACAACAAAAGTATTCCCTTTGTATGGAAACATCTCACCGGTAAGATTTGAGGACCGTTTTGCGTCGAACCACGCCTTTCCGTTTTTGATCGATATCGAGACATCGCCCAACCAAATGTCAGAGTATTTTCCGGTAAAGTTATTCAGGTCGACACTATTCTTGCCAGACTGCTGCACCCGATTGATCTCGGTCCAAACACCGTCGGTTATGGTCTTGGCTTGTGCAAGGGCCTGTTTCCGTTGGGTCGATAGAAGTGTTACCCAATCATTTCCTTTTTTACCGAGGTAGCCGTCCTTTATTTGATTTGTGATGGAGACGAACGCGAGGCCTTCCATTTGATTGGTCAAGACAACGATACCGAGATTCAACTCGGGGATCATCGTTACTTGTGTGACCATGCCTTCGATCCCGCCGGTGTGGGACACTTGTTTATAGCCGCCCACATCGCCGAGTCCAAAACCCAGCCCGTAAGCGGAGAAATGCGTGTTGTATGGGCCCGGCGAGCCGACCGGCAATATCGTTTGCGGCGACCAAAGGTCTCTAAGAACAGTTTCGGAGATCAGCGTTTTCGAATTGCCCTCACCGAACTTTCCTTTTGAAAGGAACATCTGAACCCATTTCGACATCTCGGTAATATTCGAATAGACAGCACCCGCAGCCGCGGCCACGTTCAGCGGATTTCGTCGGATCACCTCGACCTTTCCATTGACCTCCGCATGCGGATCGGTCGTATTACTCAAGTCCTTAATTCGCTCGTAGGTCGACCGGGAATCATTCATTCCGAGCGGCCGGAGTATTCGTTCCTCGACAAAATCTTCCCAACTTTTCCCGGTCGCTCGTTGGATAACCTCGCCGGCAACAATGTAAAGCAAATTGTCGTAGTCAAATTTTGAACGAAAGCTGGACGCTTGTTTCAGATAACGAAGGTTATGGATAATGTCGGCCCTTGTAAAGTCCGTTCCGTCGGGAAAAAACATCAGGTCGCCGGCCCCGAGGCCCAAACCGCTTCTATGGGTCAACAGATCGCGGATCGTAAATTCGTCAGAAACATATGGGTTATAGACCGTAAATTCCGGGATGTATTCGCGCACCTTGTCATCCCATTTTATTTTTCCCTCGTCGACCAAAATGCCCAAAGCCGTCGTAGTGAAAGCCTTTGTGTTGGAGCCTATGCAAACCAATGTATTCGCATCCATTTTCTGCATCGTTTTCAGCGAACGAACGCCGACACCCTTCGCGTAAACGATCTTGCCGTCCTTTATCACGCCAACGGAGATGCCAGGCACGTCAAAAGCTTTCATCGAACGGTCAACAAGGAGGTCGATCGCCGCTTCGTTCAGCTCTTGTGCCGACAAGATCGCCGACATCAGTAACACGATGGAAATGAAAAAAATAATGCGAATGGATTTTCTGCTCATATCGGATCTTCCTTTTGCGACAGGTTATTTCGCGAACCTGGATTGTAAACTTTCGGACCCAATCCCACGTTCGGTTGGACTAACGGTTTCGTTTGAGAACCGCACCGCCTACGTTGATCGATTCCACGGTGCCGGTTACCGGCTCGAGTCGGAACGAGATGATGTCTTCGTCCCACCATGACTTGCTCCAGATCGCCTGAAATGAATCGTAGTGCCAGTGTGTTAGTTCAGCCGAAAGATCTTTTGTGACAATCAGCTTTAGTTTGCCGTTTGCCATGGCGACATCCATCGATCCGTAGAAAGGATCTCCGTAATTGCCAACATAGGCAGCGAGGTCGAGACTTGGTTTTGTATTCGGATTTCGTTTCGCTTTCAGCTCGTCAACCTGTTTCTTTCCCTCGACTTTCAAACCGTCGTATAAGCCTTTTGCCTCTTTGCTCCAATCACGGCTGTCGTCGCCGAAAGCGAATACGTCTAACGCTTTGTACATCAATGCGTGCCGAACTTCGGCGTGATCGAGATTACCAAAAATGTAAACGCCTACTTTCTTGTCGGGGATCATACCGATGATCGCGGTGCGGCCATCAAGGCTTCCGGTGTGAAAATTCAGCATTTCACCTCTATAGTCGTGTTGAAACCAGCCAAGTCCGTAGGTCGTCCAGTGGGGTTTTGTGAGCGCGGTCGTCGGGTAAAACCCACCGTTTGGCGGAATCACCACTTGCGGCCGGAGTATTTCGTTATAAGTTGCTGGTTTCAAAAGTTCTTTGCCGTTTACGGTCGTATTGCCGAGCATGAAATTGACCCATTTGCCGATGTCGTCCGAAGTTGACCACACAGAGCCTGCCGGGCCGATCGGATCGGCACTGTCCTCAGGGATCGGCTGTATCTTGCCCTTGACCTCAAAATGCGCGACCGATCGGTTCGTATAATTTTTTGAAAGCGTGTAGTTTGCAAAAGTGTTGTTCATTCCGAGGGGACGAAATATTCGTTCCGTTACAAATCGTTCCCAAGGCAGGCCGCTGGCTTTTTCGATCACCTGACCGGCGACGAGATACATAATGTTTTGATAAATAAATCCGCCGCGCAGCGGGTATGCCTGCTTTGCGTACTGCATTCTACGCACGACCTCGGCAGATGAAAGTTCGGGCGTCCAGGCCCAAAGAAAATCGGCATTGCCGACGCCCGTGTTGTGTGTAAGAAGATCTCTTACGCGGACGTCGCCGGTTACATATCTGTCATCTACTCTAAAATCGGGTAGATACTTGGATACCTTGTCGTCCCAATCTACTTTTCCTTCGTCAACCAGCATTGCCATCGCGACAACTGTCATCGCTTTGGTCGTCGACATGCAGCCGAAAAGCGTTTGGGTATCGACCTTTGCATCTTTCCCGAGTTCACGGATCCCATAACCCTTTGATAAAACCACCTTTCCGTCTTTCACAACGATGATCGATAGACCTGGGACGTTCCACGCCTGTCGTGAAGCTTCGACATATTTATCGAACGATTCGACGTTGGCTTGCGCGAAAAGGGTAAGTACAAGGAATAAGTTAAGAATTAATGAGGATGCGATTTTCATAGTGAATTTTTGGATGGGCAACTACGTGCTGATAATCGACTCTTAGATCTTGGGGACCGCGATCCCACTGAGGGTTTTGCGCGAATTAAAGGATTAGATCGACCGGCTGATCGAAAGTTAGTTAGAACCCCGTTGCTCCGCCTGTCTTTCCATTTAAGTACTGTCAAAGGAGAACGCAGCTATCTTATTACATCTGAATTCTTCAAGCGACACCCAGATCTTAATGACATAGGGTGCAGTTCGAAACTTGTTGACAAATGAATTATCGAACTATAGCCTAGGACAACCGAAACTTACAGTTATCGTTGCGGACGTTTTATCAATACGTAAACGAAGTGTCCGCTGTCACTATTTTATATTTCAACCTAGGAGAATAACCATGAACGACCCACGAGACCCGAACGGCGAAGAATTTCAAGAACCGAATACAGGCATAACCACTGAGGCCGACGTTGAAGCCTATCAGGAACCAAACACCGGCGTCACCCAAGAGCAGGAACCGAACACCGGGGCGGCTCAAGAGCCGAATACTAATTAAGTAAGCCTCTCTATTGATCGAGCCCGATCTTTAGGAGCAAGTCCGTCCACCGCGTATCTTCGTGAAGCGGTTTGAAGCGAGGATTGACCCGGGCGTGTGTAACGCCTGGGTCTCGCTGTTTAAAGGCCCGGTCCAACCAGTCGAATGCGTCGTCGATCTTGCCGCTGGCCGCATATATTTCCGCTATCTGATAAGCATTACCGTCTTCGAATTTCTCGCGGATCAGTTCTAGCGACTTCTCTGCCTCGTCTTTTTTTTTGGCCGCGCTAAAAAGTATCGCCTGGGCCCATAATCGCCAAAATTCGTCCGGTTCAAGCTTCGACTGTTTGAACGCCTCGTCAATCCGGCCTTCGTCCATCAAAACCAGTGAAAGCAGCGAGCCGGAAACTATCCGTTGCGGTGCTAGCTCCAATGCGCGGCGATACGCTTGCTCCGATTCATTTAACAAACCGGCTGCATGTGAGATCAAACCAAGGTTGTGCCAAAACGCGGCGCTCAGCGGATCTTGTGCGAGTACCCGACGTGCAAGGTCCAACGCCTCGTCTAGACGGCCGAGTTTATACATCAACACGCTCGCACCGTCCAGAACCGACGAGTTGCCCGGAGCAAGCTCGAGTGCTTTTTTATACGACGCATCTGCTCCTTTCCAATCCCAATCGTGCGCGATCTGAATGCGTCCAAGTTGAGCATGCCCTTCAGCTAGCGCCGGTTCAAGGGCGACGGCTCGTAACGCAGCATCTCGCGATCTGGAATAGCCTGCTCGCACATCCGACCAACCGCGGCCGGCCTCGACCGAAAATGCTCGTCCGAGTTCGGCCCAGCAAAGGGCAAATGTTGGATCGAGTCGTAGAGCCTGTTGAAAATAACCTATCGCTTTTGTCGTGTCGTCGCGTGTGGTGCGATCAAGAAAATAACGTCCCAGAAGCATCAGCCGTTGTGCCTCAGGGTCCGATGCACGGCCGCGAACTGCCTCGGCGACCTCCGAGATCACTTTCTTGCTTACCTTTTCACGATTTTCTTCTCCCTCGAACCGTGTTCGGATCTCTTCTAGGACCGATTGGGCGATATCGTCCTGCACGGCGAAAATATCGTCCATGGTTCGGTCGTATGTTTCGGACCAGAGTTGAAATCCATCGGTTACGTTGACCAACTGGACAGCTATCCTAATGCGCTCGCCGACCATTCTAATGCTCCCTTCAACGATCGAAGCAACATTAAGGATCTGGCCGATCTCGGGAATCGTTGTCGATTTGCCCTTGAAGGAAAATGCGGAGGTGCGGGCAGCCACCTGCACGCCGCGTATTTTTGATAAAACATTGAGGAGCTCTTCTGCGAGCCCATCAGAGAAATACTCAATGTTTTCGTCCCGGCTGATGTTTGCGAACGGGAGAACTGCGATCGAATTCGCTATACCGGATGTCAAAGGAGCTCCTGCCCAGAGGACCTGGGTTGGAAAATCGTGTACGGCGCTCGGCGTTACCGACAAACCGCCGGTGCCGTGCGATGCGTTTGGCGAGGTCGCGGTTCGTTGTTCGGCCGTCGCGGGGCCCTCAAGCAGCCCACTTCCGTCATCGAGACAGAAATTCAAGGTCTCGTCTAAATAGGTGCGATGGCAAAGCGGGCAGGATTTCATCGGTCAGATGTCGAATCAGCAGTTTCTCGAAAAGAATCTACGTTGCGCTCGCCATACATAAGCAAACGCGCCTATCAAAATAAATGGCTCATGAAGCCTGTTCAGGAGCACAGATACCTAGCGCCTTATCGTTCGCTTCCTTGCCGTCCGACCGTTTTACGCCCGAGCCTGAGTATGTGTCTTCATGTTTCGTCCAAACCAGCAATACACCACTTGGCGTCCATAGGAATGAGAGTTGCAGGCCCGGCTCCGGAGGATTCTTACCCAATTTCTCGAGTTCTTTATTGATCTCGTCGGTCACATCCTTGATCCCTGATGTATGAAACGCAGAAAGGTTGGCCCTTTGCAGGATCGCGCCGGTGCAACTATCGCCGCCCGGGCTGCAGGAGATCGAGCCTGAGTCGATGCTATACGAACAATCGGCGGTTGAACAGAATGAGGCGACAAGGTTCATTTGATTTTCTCTCCTTCAAACTTTTTAACCATTTTGCTTATAAGAACGAATTCGAACGATCTGATGCTCCGATGCGCAACTCATTACCCTCAACGCATGCCATTAACCAAAATTACGTCAGAATTCTCAGTTCCGCGTGAGAATACCACCGCTTTTCCGTTTCGCGAAATATCGAAGTCATAAATCCGGTCACCGTTGGACGCTGCCAACCGACTAGGCTGGCCACCGGATAATAGTTGACTCCAGATCTCAAAACCGCCGTCGAGCCGGTGAACGTAAACAAGCGATTTTCCGTCGTTTGACCATCGAAAGATCGACGATGCTACGATCGTGGAGAAGTCGTACAGCGCGATCTCTTTGCCATCGTCGACCGAATAAATGCCGACCTTCGCCGCGCCGTTAGGAGTCGCTGAAAACTCACACGCTAACAGCTTGCCGTCGGGCGAAATGCGCGGTCGCGACGCTCCAGCAGGCAGTAGCTGGACGGGTTCGCCGCCGCTCGCCGGTATCTTCCAGATCGAACTTCGTCCGTCATTTCCGCTTCGTTGAAACACGATCCATGCACCGTCTGCGGTAAATGAGGGCTGCGATTCATTTTCATCTACTTCTGTCAGACGAGCGACACTGCTTCCGTCCATGTTCATGCGCCACAGATCGAGGCTGCCTGCGCGGTCAGACGTGAACACGATCGTTTTTCCATCAGGGGAAACCGTCGGATGAAAATTCGACCCCGATCTTACCGTGAGCTGCCGATTGTTTTCACCGTTCGGATCGACCGACCAAATATCCTGCGACCCAGTCACTCTTTTGGTGTAAACAATGCCGCCATCGGGACGAAACGCTACGCCCGACATTCCGTCATCCTGACTCAATTCGCTGGTTATCTTCTTCGGATTCCTAATATCGGCAAGATCCGCGGTCCAGATATTTGACGCACGGTATTCCTGCACGCTGACGGCCGTACCACCGTCGAAAGTAACGCTGAGACCCTGATAGCTCCCGAGATCGTTCGTTATCCGCTCAAGTGTGCCCGTCGGATACTTCACCGACCAAAGCTGCGAGAGTTGGGTTTCAGGGTCCCGACCACTTAACCGCAGGGCCTTGCCATCTTTCTCCCAGGCAAGGCCGCTGACCCGAAGCCAATTTTGATTTCCGAACTTCTGTATTTGCTTCGAGTCAACATCGAGCGCAAATAACCCAACTCGGCTGGTTTCATTGGAATATACGGTACCCGCGATCGTTTTACCGTCGGGTGACCAGACGGGAAGCCACCATATCTCACCGTCACCCGCCCGGGCCATCTCGCTAGCTTCGTTACCGTCGGCATTAACCGCGATTAGTATTCGGTCGTTGCGGACGAACGCAAACCTGTCACCTTTCGGCGCGAATGTAACCGGACCGTCCGCACTAGTCGCGATCTTTTTCGCCTCACCGCCGAGGACCGAAATACGTTCGATCGATGAAGAACCGTCCGGGTGAGCAACAACATAAAAAATGAAGCCGCCGTCCGGATCGAACGTTAATCCACGAAATCTTGCAGGCGAAGGCGAAATGATCTGGGCATTTCCTGCGGAAGCGACATTCTTGACCCAAAGGCTTTGATTCGCTCCGTCTCGAAGGGCGTAGGCGACATATTTGCCGTCGGGCGATATGGCGATCTGCCCGCCCTCGGCATTGCCCAACGAGGTCAGCTTCGAAAATCGGAGGGACGAGAACGCGTCAACGGACGGCAAGCGCACAAATGCGATCAAGGCCACAATGACGACCGCAGTGAGCACTATCAGGCCCGCGGCACCCGCCGTCATTCCCATTGGATGTCGGCGAAAACTCTCTAAAAAGATCTGGCTGATCGACGAAGTGCCGCCCGCAGTAACCGATTTTGTACCGTCGGACTCGGCCTTCCGGTCGCCGGTAGTTTGCGGACGTCGAAAGAACTCGGTCGGCTTATGTCCATTCTCACCCTCGAAGCTGTGAGCATCGACCTGCCGGCGGATACTCTTTAGATCGGAAAGCAATTCTTTGACGTCGACGTATCGGTGGTCTCGTTCTTTTTGGAGTGCGCGGTTGACGACCTGTTCCAACTCGGGGGGAATTTCCGGAACGATCTCGGTCAACTTCTTAGGTGTCGAGGTGAGGATCGCGGCGATCATATCGCTTGTTGTCTCGCCTCGAAACGGGAGCACGCCGGCGATCATTTCGTACATCACGACGCCGAGGCTCCAAATGTCCGATCTTGTGTCTATTTCTCGTCCGCGCGTCTGTTCGGGCGACATGTACGAAACGGTCCCCATCACGACTCCGGGATTTGTCTGAACGAGTTTATGCGTTACGGCATCGAAATCTGCCGAAAAGAAATCCTGCTCGGTCAATTTCGCTAGCCCGAAATCCAGCACTTTAACGTACCCGTCATTGCGTATCATTAAATTCTCGGGCTTTATGTCGCGGTGGATAATGCCTGCAGCATGTGCAGCTGAAATGGCTTCGGCTGCCTGGATCGAAATTTCGAGGATCTCGGTGAACGAAAGCGATCTATTCGCAATGCGGGTGTGTAGAGTTTTGCCTTCGATGTATTCGCTGGCGATATAATTTGCGCCCTCGGATTCACCGATCTCGTATATTGTGATGATATTTGGATGATTCAGCGCGGAGGCCGAGCGTGCTTCGCGTATGAACCTTCGGAGGCCGTCCTCATTCTTTCCAAACTTTTTACGTAGGACCTTGATCGCTACCTTACGCTCAAGTTGGTTATCTTTCGCGAGGTAAACTTCGCCCATTCCGCCCGAGCCTATCGCGGAAATGATCCGATAATGCAGGAAATTTTCACCTACGTTCAGCATTTTGGATGTTGGCAATTATATCACCGGAATCCTATATAATTTGGATAAAAATCGAACTCTAAGTCTGTGAAACCATAGGCAACAAGGAGCCGTTTGAACCGTTAAATCTTGTCCGATAGTGCGGTTCCTTGGTAAGATTATCTTTGTCCTGACAATCTAATAGGAGTTTGCTGCTATGACACAGAAGATCGCTGCTTTGATTAGTTTTCTTGCAATTTTCGCGTTTGTCGCATCATCCGCTGTGACTCATGCGGGAGGCCTGGAGATCGGGGCGATGGCAGAGAATTTCACACTTCCAGATACCGACGGCAAAACCCGGACTCTCGATGAGCTAAAAGGCAAGAACGGCACCGTCGTCGTTTGGCTTTCGGCTCAATGCCCTGTCGTCAAGGGTTATAAGGACCGCATAAACGAGATAGCGGCAGAATATCAGGCCAAGGGTATCAACTTTATCGGAATAAACTCGAATTCCACGGAGGATCTGAATTGGGTAAAGTCGAATATCGGCGAATACGGGTACAAGTTTCCGGTTCTTATTGACAAGAGCAACGCGCTCGCTGACAAATGGGGAGCCACTGTCACGCCGGAAGTGTTTTATTTCAACGCGAAAAATATCTTGATATACCACGGAGCGATCGACAATGATCGCTCTGGCAAGACTGTTACCGAGGCCTACTTAAAGTCCGCTTTCGATGCAACTTTAAGCGGCAAGCCGGTAACTAAAACTAAAGCAAATGCATTTGGCTGCACGATCAAACGCGTCGCGGAATAGTTTTACCATGAAACATGTTTATTTGAATTGGGCGAAAGCCGCTGTCGTGAGTGCGGTTTTCGTCCTTTGTTTTTCTTCAGTTTCCAGTGGTCAGGCGAAACGGCCGTTACCAAAAAAGGCGGCTCCAAAAGTCGCCGCGAAACCAGCTCTGAAAGTTACTTTGGTCGACGAAATGGCGTTGAAAAAGCTGCTTGTGCCAAACGGAAGACCGCTGTTAGTGAATTTTTGGGCCACGTGGTGCGACCCTTGCCGCGAAGAGTTTCCCGACCTGGTGAAGATCGATCAGGAATACAAGGGAAGGATCGATTTTATTACGATCTCGCTCGACGACGTTGAAAATATATCAACAACGGTCCCGAAGTTTCTTACCGCGATGAAAGCCCAAATGCCGCCCTACCTTTTAAGGGCTGACGATGAAAACACATTCATTGCTTCGATCGCAAAGGACTGGCAAGGCGGAATGCCGTTTACCGCGCTTTATGCTCCTTCAGGTGAACTCAAATATTATCGCGAAGGGAAGGTTGCGATCCCGATGCTGCATGACCAGTTGAATAAGCTGGTCGCCGCTGCGGCGACGACACTACCTGATAGCAAATAACTCTCCTTAGTTCGGATAGGAAGGCCATGGCTCGATCGCGTGTCGGGCTAAGGCCTTTTAACATTTTCCCAGCACAATTAGCTTCTTCTCCGGACGACGCGCTAAGATTACTGTTTTGTTTTTAGTCCCGGCAGTAAACAATCGATGAACGAAACAGCCATCACGCCCGAAGTTGTCGCCCAGCACAACCTTACAAGGGAAGAATTCGAAAAAATAGTCGAGATACTTGGACGAGTGCCGAATTTCACGGAACTCGGGATCTTCAGCGTAATGTGGTCGGAGCATTGTTCTTACAAATCGTCCAGGGTTCACCTGAAACGCCTTCCGACGACCGGCCCGCGAGTGATCGTCCCGCCGGGCGAAAATGCAGGTGTTGTGGATATCGGCGATGGCTGGTGTATCGCCTTTAAGGTCGAATCACACAATCACCCATCATTTATCGAGCCGTTTCAAGGCGCGGCAACGGGCGTCGGCGGCATCCTGCGCGATGTTTTTACGATGGGCGCGCGGCCGATCGCGGCAATGAATTCGCTTCGATTCGGACCGCTCGACGACAAGAAACACGGAAAACGAAACAAAGCGATCCTAAAGGGCTGCGTTGAAGGTATCGGGCATTACGGCAACTGTTTCGGCGTGCCGACCGTCGGAGGCGAGGTGGTTTTCGATGAAGCCTATTCGCTGAATCCGCTCGTAAATGCTTTTGCGCTCGGAATCGTCCGGCACGACCAGATCTTTTTCGGAAAGGCCGAGGGCATAGGCAATCCGGTTTTGTATGCTGGCGCAAAGACCGGTCGCGACGGCATTCACGGTGCAACGATGGCATCGGCAGAATTCGATGAGGCCGCGCTCGAAAAACGCCCGACCGTTCAGGTTGGAGATCCGTTTTTGGAAAAACTTCTACTTGAGGCATGTCTTGAGGCAATGCGGTCCGGCGCCATTGCCGGAATTCAGGACATGGGCGCGGCCGGATTGACCTCATCGTCGGTCGAAATGGCGGCACGTGCCGGCACCGGCCTCGAGCTTGACCTGACGCTTGTTCCGCAACGCGAGACGGGAATGACTGCATACGAAATGATGCTTTCAGAGTCGCAGGAGAGAATGCTGATCGTTGCCCGAAAGGGCCGCGAAAAAGAGTTAGTCGAGATCTTTAATAAATGGGACCTCGACGCGGTCGTTATCGGAAAAGTGGTCGAAGGTGAACGGCTGCGAATCATCCACAACGGCGAATTGAAAGCCGATCTGCCGGTTCGGGCCTTGACTGATGAGGCGCCGAAATACGAACGGCCGCTTGCAAGTCCAAAGTCCAAGGTCCAAGGTCCAAAGTCATCTAGGATCGACCTTGAACCTGGAACATTGAACTTTGAACAGCAGCTTAAGAAGCTGCTTTCGTCGCCGAACATTTGTTCCAAGCACTGGGTCTACGAACAATACGATTCGATGGTCCGAACGAACACGGCTGTTTTGCCGGGTGCTGATGCCGCCGTTGTTCGCGTAAAAGAAACGCGTCGCGCGATCGCAATG
>QHXS01000156.1 GCA_003223975.1 Acidobacteriota bacterium | reverse complement strand
CTTCGCTTGATGACCATGGAGAAGGTGAAGTTTATTAAAATCCATTAACTATGTTATTGATCTGGTCTTTCGCAGCCACGCAGTCTGGCTGCCGTGGTCCCTGCGCTCTTTAGACAGCCCCTGCCCTCAAGCCAGCGCATTAGGGAGCAAACTATCTACTCTATTTAAAGAAGGGCGGGTGTTGGAGGGATGATTTGAATTTTACTGCTTCGAGTCGAAATCGAAGAAGTTGAGAAGGAGGTCTAAGCGCTTGTGTATCTATTCGCTGATTGGCTATGCCATTCGTCGAATATCTACTTCTTCGCTTGATGACCATGGAGAAGGTGAAGTTTATTAAAATCCATTAACTATGTTATTGATCTGGTCTTTCGCAGCCACGCAGTCTGGCTGCCGTGGTCCCTGCGCTCTTTAGACAGCCCAGTTCATCGCGGGGATCATTGACGAGTAGAGACTAGTTGGTGATAGTCGCGAGGATGCCAGGGATCTCGGCAGGGAGTGCGAAGGGGGAGGAATGTAGAGATTTGGAGTATTGAAGTATTTTTGTAGGTTGATTTTCGAAGTATAGGTCGACTGCATCGCTTTTCCACCTTCCCAAGACTTTGATCTCGTCTCGGGGGATGCCTGCGGCAACCGCTGATACTGCTGCACCTCTCCGTAAGGAGTGACCAGAGAAGCCGGCTGGATTGATTCCTGCATCGAGTAAGGCATATCGAATCGTTCGAATGAGATATTCTCTCGAGAAGGGGCCGAATGTTCTTGCAAACAGTGGAGCTGAGGCGTCAGCTGGGTACGAATCAAAGAGGCTTCGAATGGCGGCGACAGGGCATGTTGAGCAGTTGGGAGGTGCAGCGGCAATTGGGATTCGTACTCCTTTTCGGAAAAAGTCAGTTTTTGACGCTGGTAGAGTGAGAATGATGTTTTCTCTGTCGAAGAGAATTGATGATCGTGTGAGAGCGAAGTTTGGTGAAGATTCTTCCCATTCACTATAGGTAATTTCTCCTGCCCGTAGGAAGCCTGCAAAGGCAACACATAAGGCTGCTCTGATGTTAATTCCGTCATAGGTGCTAGGAATTTGCTGCAGGATGCGGATGAGGATATCTCTCGTGATGGGAAGTCTCTCCCTTCTGCCGACGTCACCATAATATCGTTTTCCTCCTCTAATAATCCTTTCCAACCTGGGGTCATCGAATGCAGAGGCATCGTAACCCATGTCGATGTGGTAACTTCGAAGGCCTTGTAAGTACTTCTTTGTTGTTTTTGCTTTGGTTTTGATGATCGTCGTCGCAATCCATGCTGAGAGTGTTTCGATTGATGCCGGGTACGAAGTTTTGGATCGCTGGAGTGTGGTGAAAGTGTCGTAGCTGTTGATGGCAGACTCATATGATTTTCTTGTAGTGGGTGCAAGTCCATGCCAAAGGAGGAAAGCAGCTTCTTTCGATAACCCCGAAGATGCGTAGAATTGCGAAGGAGGGTCGGGCAAATACCTAGCTGTTCACACAAGACGGTTAGCCTTTCATATTGATGCCTTGACAATGCATCCGCTACAGCATTATCCTCCGAAGGCAACCATTCTGCATGTAACTCGATGTCTTGGATTGCCGCTACAAGTAGAATCAACTGCAAGATCGCAATTGTTTCACCGCGCATGCTCCTCTTGTTGATAGCGTCTACTACAGCAGAGTTGTCGCACATCAAAATAACCCGACAGCCGATCCAATCCTTTGCCCAGAGTGTAATAGCAAAGTAGATTGCAAACATTTCCTTCCAGTTAATATGCTTGGTACGATGACGCCGATTTATGTGTACTGAAAAGGCTTGATCGTTCCAAATTCCTCCAATTCCTTTCTTTCCACTCGCATCTGTGTAGACTTTGAGGATAGGGCGTGAAGGGGATCTGATTACAGAGATACCGTGCCATTGTGTGAGTAGAATCTTCCACCAAGATAGGTCACGTCTCGCTGCACTGCTAATTCTAACGTGTGCGAGGTGATGAGTTTTCCGATTAAGGAGGTTGAATATTTGGCGAAGGAAGGGTCTTCCTAGAGGAAGAACAGCGCAACAGAAAGACAAGAAACCAAGGAGCTTTTCGAGGGTGTAGAAAGGAATCGAACGCTTAGCGAGAGTTTCGTTGACAATCTGGAGGGCTCGTCGATGTTTGTCAGGAGGAAGGCGAGCTTCCATCGCCATGGTGTCGATTTCTAGACCAAGAAAATCTACGAGTGTTCCTTCCTTGTTCTTTTTGTGTTCAATGTCGAAACCAATGGTTTCACAAGTGCGAGAGAAATCGTTCGTGGCCTTTTCAACGTTACCCGATGGCGGTAAGACGAGGAGGAAGTCATCGATGTAATGACAGAGGTCCCAGCCGAGAGTCAACATGATCCAATGGATGGCTTCACTGAATAGGTTGAAGATGAGAGGTGCAGTGCGTAGACCGAATGGAAGAAATAATTCCTCGTATACCTTTCCATTCCATCGGTACATCAGTAGCCAATGATCGAATGGGCTTACAGGAACATATCGGAAAGCTGATTTGAGGTCGCGCTTGATAAGAGTTGTTCCCCGCCCCGACTTTGCCACCAGGTTAATTGCATGTTGGAAGGTCTCGTAGATAATGGCCCCATAGTGTTTGGGTATGCCGTCATTAACTGAGCGTCCCAATGGTGCAGATAAGTCGTGAATTTTTCGCCAGCCTGTTATTTGCCCTGCCGTCGTTTTCGGTACTAATCCCAAGGGTGATATATAGTATGCGTTTGGAAGATTATCGACAACAGAGGTGCGACCGAGGGTGAGGTCCTCGCTGATGCCTTCATCGAGTACACTTCGTTGAAGTAAGGCAGACTTATGGTTCTTCAACTGGATTTTCGCATTCAGGGTGCCTTCGTACCCTAGGCGAGCACCATATGTCGCTATCCCAGCCAGTATCTGAGGGAACTGTGGATCAGGATAGTGTTGAAGCAGCCGAATGATTTCATTTGCCTTCAGCGTGTGTTTAGGCACCAGGTTAATGTCGCATGGTGTAAACGCAATGAATGGGAGGCTGGTGTTTGGTCTTGCCGGCGGAATAATGACCGGCGGAGTGTTGCATATGGAAGATGCTGGTTTGATGCGTAAGGGAGACGTATCAATTTGTCGTACGAGGGGCGACAAGGATGTGGTAAGTCGTAAGGAAGACGACAAGGGTGTATTTCCACGTATGGGAGACGAGGACGAAGGTTTGCATATGGAAGATGCAGCAAGTCGTATGGAAGATGACTTGGTTTGTACTCGTGTGGCTTGTCGGAGTTGTCGTGAGGAAGACGAAACTGACAGCTGTGGCCTGAGTTGTTTAGATAGTCGTTGTAAGGAAGACAACAAGGGTGAAGATCCGTTATGAATGACTTCTCCGTCAGGAGTTGAAGACGAAGTTGAGTACGAGTAAACGGATGAAGCTACGCCCGGGCGTAGTTATTTGTGTTCGTACTGCGGGTGAGGTTTTCCACAGCTGGAAATGAGGCAAACGTGACGCCGACCATAAGGGCACACAGGTTTACAACCTTTATCGGGAAGATTGTATGCTTGACAGATTTGCAATGCTTTCTCTTCAGCGGTGTACCGCTTTTGAGGGGATTCACGTTGTCCTGCCCCAGAATGATTTGTCGAGGATTTTGACGAAGATGCTTTGGACGTCAGACGATTGCCGGCAGGAGCAGTATTATGATGAAGGAACTTCGTGTATGCGCGAACGTTAGGCTGAAGCCATGCTTGCGCGGGTTTGCTCTGGCAATCTCGGAATGTTTCGAGGAAATATCGAAGGACTTGTGGCCACGGGAAATTAAGCTGGTAATGATTCATCTCCCGAGTGAACATAATCAGTGCTGGACCCATTGTGCCAGTCCTGTCGTAGGCTGCCCGAATCGACGCGTAAACTGAAAATGCCGAAAACCAATGTGCGAATGAAGGAAGGGATTTGTCAAGTTTTGACGTCGCAGTGACGGCACTGAGAGAGCCGTCCGGGTTAATCAGAATTCCGCCGTGAGTAGCTGTGTCCAGCTTCAAGTTGAACAAAGATGCATCCTCCGGTGGCGTGAGCTTGTAGAGGTCAGTGACATCGAATTCCAATGCCAGAATGGTTGCCAACACAGTCTTGTCCACCCAATTCCAAAGCGAAGTAAGGTTAACAAGGGGATTACCATTCAAGTTCGTCGTCGGCATCAAAGGTTGCTCCGTGAGGGTTGTTCTCCCCCCAAGAGCGTTGTTTCCGCTTGAATTTGAGTTTATAAGCGGTTCGAGGCGATTTGCTATTGACGCAGCAAGGATTTCGATTTTTTGGTCGAGGAGTTGATCGAGTCCATCCCACTTGTCGGTCGCATAGTCGTCAAGGGCCCGAAGACGGGTGGCGATGTCTTGGAGGGCTTTAGAGGTCGACTCCGATGATTCCGGAACATCGGTTAAGGAAGGTCCCGCAGTAGGTGCAGTGGGTTCTACCATGATTGTGGGATTGTTCGCGGTCTCCCACTCTCTCCAAGCCTTTGAGTTCTTTCGGTGAGGGTTTGTCGCTACAGCCATCGCTCTGGCTCTTCCCCTCGTCGTAAGGGGCGTCGAAATAGGGGGTTGTTTTGATTTAGATGCCCGCGGCATCAAAAGGGGGTAATCGAAGATTATTGCCGGAGTGATTGATATCGATCGAATCGCCGAAGCAACAGCGGATGAATGCTGAGGTTATATTTGATGGATGCCGTGTAATTAGATGATGATTTGAATTTTACTGCTTCGAGTCGAAATGAATAAGGTCGAAGAAGTTGAGAAGGAGGTCTAAGCGCTTGTGTATCTATTCGCTGATTGGCTATGCCATTCGTGAAATAGGGTTTATTGTAAACAACTTCAACGACCAAGGTCTCAATCACTCATTATCGCCCGACGCCGCTACGACACTATCCCAATAATTGCCCT
>QHXS01000194.1 GCA_003223975.1 Acidobacteriota bacterium | reverse complement strand
CGGCACAGTTTCCGTCCAACGTGAGCGATGTGATAGTGGAACTCTTGACCGTGCGGGCCGAAACTCCGTGATCTTGGTATGTAAGATTCCCGCTCGGATTGCCTGCTGAATCGGTTTTCACGGTTAGCCCAAACGAAGCCTTATCGTTCAACCACGGTATCCACCCACCGCCAGTAACCTTTCCTGAAGCAGTAGACGGCGGAACTTGGCAGTAGTCCTGAAAACCAACGAGCATAGACGTATCGAATGCCAAATAAGGAAATTCGTCCGTCGGAAACCATCCATATCGATTGCCCCCGACCGTACTCCCAATTATGTCGGACGGATCGCTGAGCGTCCACATCATCAACGGAATGCCGGCGTCATTTCTGATGGTGAGGTCGACCGCTAGTACGCCGAACCCGTTGTCCCGGAATCGATGCTCGAATGTATACCAGCCCTCGGTGGTTATCGTGTAAGGATTTCGGCCGGGGTTCTTCGGAAAGGCTCCGCCGCGCCCGGTATTGTTGCTGGCGCTGATCACGAATCGCGGCCCCGATCCGGTCGAATCCGTGTCGGTATAAAAACCGGCGTTAAACGCAAAATCGCGTCTGTGGCCGCACGAGGGAGTACTGATCGCCGAAGTCCAATCGAAGCGTGTGTCGTTATCGAATGCGGGAGCCAACGCGTTCCCGTAAGGTGCCGAGATATCCAAATAAATATCGATGGATGTTGTATAGCCTCCGACAGGAAATGTTTCACTGTAACCACCCCATCGAGTAAATGCGCTGCCTCCATCTTCGGCGTGAAAAGGCAGCGTATCGGAAACGATCAGGTGCGTTCCCGTTGGAACCTGCGTTGCCCCAAACCAACCGGATGTTCCGGTTTCGAAAGTTTGAAAAAACGTCGCGAAAGCCGCGATCGAGGTGCAAAGAACTAAGCACGCTGCGATCAATATTTTTCGTGATCGAGGGCGCGCGGACGACCACCGCCGACTCCACGATCGGAGCGACGGTCGTTTTTTGTTAGACATTAGAACCTCCTTGATAGTTTCGGCGGGATTATTCGTGATGCATCGGTGCGCCGTTCGCCGGTGCCGCCGGGGGGGCATCCGGGTAGATCGTGGTATTGCTACCGTTACAAGTACAGAGTAGTTCACCGTGCTTGAGAAATTCTTGAGAACGAAAGAATCACGTGATGCCCGAATGGAAAAGACCCCGATAATTCGGAGTCTTCAAGTCGATCAAACTTTTCTGAGAACTAACGGTCCGCGATCGGCGCATATTTCAAGCCGCGCTTGCCGATGTACTCGGCACGTGGGCGGATGAGCTTGTTGTTCGCATATTGTTCGAGGATGTGGCCCGTCCAGCCTGAAATGCGACTGACGGCAAAGATGGGTGTAAACAAGTCAAGTGGTATGCCCATCAGGTAATAAGTCGATGCCGAATAGAAATCTACATTCGGATGCATGCCCTTCTTCTCAAGCATCAACTGCTCGATCCGCTGCGACATTTCGAACCATTTCTGCTCGCCTTTCTTATCGGCCATTTGCTTCGAGAACTTGCGAAGCCATGTTGCGCGTGGGTCTTCGGTTTTGTAAACGGCGTGGCCGATGCCCATGATCTTTCGCTTTTCCTCGAGCGCTTTTTCGAGCCATTCGTCGATCTTTGCGGGATCGCCTATCTCGATCAGCATTTTCATCACAGCGGTATTCGCACCGCCGTGAAGCGGGCCCGCAAGTGCCGCAATGCCGGCGGTCACGCAACCATACATGTCGGCAAGCGTTCCGGCGACGACGCGTGTTGTGAACGTGGAAGCGTTCAGTTCGTGGTCGGCATGCAAGATCAAAGCTACTTCGAACATGCGCGCTTCGTCGGCTTCCGCCTTTTCGCCGCGAAGCATATGCAGGAAGTTTTCCGCGATCGAAAGACTTGGGTCGGGCGAAACCGGCTCCTTACCGCTGCGGATACGATCCCAAGCGGCGACGATCGTCCCTATCTCGCCAGTTATCTTGATCGCCGAGTGCATAGCGCTTTCTCGATCAGTGCGGTGTCCCTCTTTGTCGTAAAAATCGAGCGCGGACACGCACGTGCGAAGGACGTCCATCGGATCGGCATCCTTGGGCATGTACTTCATGCCGGCTACGATCTCAGCCGGGATGCGATAATTCTCACGAATCTTTGCAGTAATTTCGTTAAGCTCGCCCTGTTTCGGTAATCGGCCGTTCCAAAGAAGGAAAACGATCTCTTCGAAAGTGGCGTGCTCGGCGAGGTCGTGAATATCGTATCCCTGGTAGATCAGGATTCCCTGTTCGCCATCGACGTCACCGATCGAACTCTGCGCGGCAACCACGCCTCGAAGTCCCGCGGCCGCTGTTGTCTCTGTTCCTGTGCTCATTTTGAGTACCTTAAAGGTGGATTATCTAAAGTATTTCGAAACTTTAATATTAGCTAAGACGAGTATTGCATTCAAGCAGTTGCTGCCGAAACTCAAAGCTTCATAAAGAAAAGACCGCGGCTGGGGAACCGCGGTCATCGTTCGGGAATTGGATCGATTTACCTTATCTGCGTGTCATAGCCCGAACGAATCTTTAGCTGCTGGTTCTTGTTTAGGCGGATGTGTTTACCGCGGTCCACTAAAGCGATACCGATGCCGAAGGCCGCGCCTACGCCGGCCCCGATCGCAAGGCCGACCGGACCGCCCGCGATTGCTCCAATTCCGGCACCGGTTCCGGTAGACGCTCCGATCTAGATCGCGTCGCCTTTAACTGAATTCTGACCAAAAGCGGTTCCTTCGTTAGAAACACGTTTTACGTTGTCGCCTTTGACCGGCATGACCTCGGTTAAAACACCATTGAAATTGCTCCATCGAGTGTCGCTCAATATCAACCGATCGAATGAAAGCTGGACTTCCGCCGCACCTTTAATCCGACCGGGAATTTGAATTTTTTCAACGTGGCCCTCTACGATCGCACCGTCAAGTTCCATGGGAGAGATTACTTTTGCTGTAAACCGCTCGCCGGCTCGTGTTGTTTGGGTGCCGATCTCGTCCTGAAGCTCGATCATGATCTCCGTGTCCTTAGGGATCGTCATGATCGTTCCGTCATCGCGAAAAGTTGTTGCAGGAATCGCCGCCTGGATATCGTTCGATGCGTCAGTCGCCGGTTTGTCAGCCGGAGCAACTGCGGGAGTAGTTATTTTTTGAGCCTCATCTGTTTTTGCGTCGGAAGCTACCGGTTTATCGGCCGGCGAAGTCGAATCGTTTTGAACGGCCGGTATCAAAACCGGTTCCACACCTTTCCGGGTAAGCCCCGCCGGAATCACTGATTCAAATGTCTTTTTATCAAAACCTGTTTCATACCCTGCTCGAAAACCCTGACGATAACCATCTCGATAGTCTTCGAGGGAACCATACTCTTTATTAAAGGCTCGATCGGCAGCACCGTATTCGGCGTGCCGTTCATAGCCCTTGTCCTGACCGTCGAGCATGTCGCGATAGCCCCCCATATAACCATCGGAATAGCCGGTACGGTATCCTCGCTGAAGAGCAGCATCCTGTGTCTGAGCATGTACGGATGGCCCGAAAGGGACAAAAATGGTCGGGAGAATCAGAGCGAAACCGAAAGAAAGAGCTAATAAACTACGCGTTAGCTTCATATTGCCTCCTGAAATTGTAAAAAGGGGTTAGTTCGCGAAACGATTTGTCTGCTTAGTTTATACAGCAACGCTTGAGACTTTACAAGAAGTTTTTCTGGGTTTGAAGAAAAAAGGCGTCTAGGGATTGCCCAGCCGCCTAAGTGCTATCAGGAGGAAGAATTTCCTAGAAACTCTTTCGGAATAGATACGATGCCCGAATGAAAAATGTTCGCTCGTTTCTTCCGATTCCAGGCTCTAACTGCCCAGTTATGGGACTAAAACCGTTGTAATTGAGGTTGTCGTTATATCCTACGTAAAACGCCGTTCCGGGACTTGGATTCCATCCGAAAAGCGCCTGAACCGCGTAGTTCTTATCATCGGACCGATAATCAACCCTTACCCGCGCATAGATAAATCGCGTGAATTGATACGTCGTTTTCAAACTCACTATGTCTGAATCAAACGATCGAACCCGGTCGTCGTTTCGCGTAAGCCGGCTCTTTCGATAATTGAAATTGAATCGCAGCGGTTCAAGCGGCTTATACTCACCCCCGACTTCAGCATCCAATTGCATACCCGGTTTCGGATCCTGAAAAAAGGCGGGACCGCTTGGCGGGCTTATTCCGGAAGGAACAAAATTAAAATAATCGAATGAATTTTTGATCGCACCAAGGAAGAACCCGTAATTGAATTTCTTATTCAGATTCTGATTCAGATTGATCGACACATAGTTTTGCCACGTCGCGCGGTGGTCTTCGCCGATAAAAGCACCGGCTCGAGTGGGAATGCGTTTTAGGCCAAACTCCCCTTCGTAGATCTTTTCGTAAAACGCTCCCACCTCAGCAAAGAAGAACATCGTATGTGGCAGGGTCAGATTGATGTTGGTGCCAACATTGTAACCCTGTAAGCCACCGTCCCAGTTGTAATCAATGCCCGTAAACTTCGCCCAGTTCGCCCGAATGATCTTTCCCTTTGGATTGGACTTGGTACTGTTGCGGTGCCAAAAAGTTGCGGAATTTATATTTGTTCGACGGTTGAAACCGGCATCAGACCGAAAATCTTTGCTTCGGCCCAGGAACTCGACAAACCATCCCTTCTGGTCTGTCGTATAGTCGACGTTTCCGTAATACGCCAATCCATTACCGGTTCTGTAATTCTGAAAGCGCGGGTCGTTGTTCGTCTCCGCACCAAATTGAGAAATGGTGCGGATACCAGTTCCGCAAATGTCCCAATTACGCTGAGCCTGATCGGGATTTGCGATTCGGTCGAAAGTGCGATCGACAATACACCGCCTCGAGTTTGAACCCACGGCCTGAAAAACGGCGGTTGTCTTTGGATTGAGTTTGAAACGGCCGTCAACACTTGCCACAAAATTCTTCTGTTCAGGAAAAGTCCGATACGAGCTGAAAAAACCGATATTATTATCTTTTCCAATATCGCGTTTCACCCGAAGGATCGCAGAACTGGCATTTTTGCCGATAAATTCCTGTATGCGGGGGATCTGATTGACGTTATTCAGATCGTCTTCACCATAATTTCCCGGTGCCTTGTCAGAAGCGGCCAGAAAACCAAACGAGGTTTTTCCGATCTTGCCCGTAAGTTTCGCTGCAAAATCCGGGTCGACTATATTGCGGGAGTAATAGATCGCTATCGGCGTCGAAAAGACATCCGCGCCTTCAAGGAAAAACGGCCGCTTCTCTTGAAAAAATATTGGAAAACGCTGGTTTGCAGTGATGACGGGCGCATCTGCCTCGATTTCAGCATAGTCAGGATTGTAGGTTGCGTCGAGCGTGATATTTGGAGAGATCGTGTACTTTAGCGTTACTCCTATATCTTCCCTTAGCGGGTTGTTCACGAATCGTTCACCCGCAAGTGTACCGAGATTTGGTGTTCCGACGGGGCCGGTAAAAAATACCCTTGCGCGGTGACTTGATTGGCTTAGCGTAACGCTGGGAACGACTTCAAGGGTTCGTTCGAATTTAATATCGTCAAGGCCAGTGATCTTTCCGTGCTTGACCAGAAAACCCGATATATTTCGGTCATCTGGCAGCCACTGGTCGAATTCGTCATTAAGGCGGTCGATATTGCGTGCCGCATTGAATCCCCAAAGCTTCCCTTTTCCGGCAGCATAGCGAAGAGATTTAAAGGGTATCTTTGCCTCAACGGACCATCCCCAATCTTCAACGACACCCTTTGATTCCATTAGGATATCTACTGAAAAATCTGCTCCCTGGCCTTCCGTGTAGATGCCGTCTTGCTGAATCCCTAACGGATTGAAACCGAGCACGTAGGCTCGCCGTTGATCGTTGTAGGTGTCAAGCCATACCCGGACATTATCTTCGTTGAAAACATTGTCACGTTTGGCAACGCTCGCGTTGACCTTGCCCTTATCGTCCCAACACTTGAAGGCGATGTATAAATAGTGCTCGTCATACATCAGAAGCACCTCGGTCGGTTTCGAGGGGGCTATGTTGTTGCCCGGCTGCGTTTGATAGAAATCCTTAAAGACAGCAGCGGTCTTCCATGATTCCTCATCCGGCTTCCCGTCGACGACGATCGGCAAAGAGACCTTGGGAATCGTGATAGGTGCAAGTTTTTCGGCGGGGACCTTTATCGCGCCAGTTTCTTTTGTCGGATCATCTTTTACAGCGGCCGAGTTTGAAGTCGATGCCGCTCCATTCCCGTTTGTTTGTGCATTGATCGCAGGGATAAATATGGCGAGGCAAATGAAAAGGAAAAACTTTCTCATGGGACGCTCTTTTAAACAAATAAGCAAAAAATAATAACCGAATGAATATTTACACTGACTGAAACGCAAGAGCGGTCAGAAAGTTTCGAAGAAAACGCAAAGCTGAACTCTGTTTCTGCCAGAAGGTCAATTGGTCTCGATCGAAGTGGAATTTCTAATAAGCAATCGGCCATCCGAGAATTCGAAGTTGTATTTCGGTCCGCCGTTACCGAGCCGCCAAGTTCGCTGATCTTCGCGAACAACATTTAGCCCTTCTGATTGGATCGCCGTGTTCGTATGAATGCTAGCGTCCTTGTTTTGAGGCATGGTCAATGTAATGCTGGCGTCCGACGCACAGGAATCGATCTTGGCAAATTCGCCCTCAAGATAAACCTCTGCATCGCCTGCCTTCAGGTCTAGGTCGCCTCGGAAACCGATCACGCGAACCAACCCATCGCCCGCAGAAAGTTTCAAACTGCCGTCGGAGTCTCGAATGCTTACGGGATCGTCCTCGCTCGAGAGATCAAGTTTTCCGGATACACCTTCGACACGTAACTCCTTTTGCGTCACAACCCGCAAATCCGTTTTACGGGGTACAAAAACTTCGAGTCGATAATGGGTATCACTGTCGAAAAAGACCGTCGGTCGAGACTTTTCGTCAGCCTGAATTTTGAGTGTGACTGTGTTTTCGGTAGCGCTTTCAGAAAGTACCAGAGGCACGTCACGGTTCGTCCGAGCCTCAGTGAGAACATATTTTACTGTTGGTTGGTCCCAGCCGCGTACTCTCACGCCGCAGTCGCGAGCATCGATCGAAACTTTCGGCGTCCCCTTCATTTCAAACGTGTTTGAACGTTGATCGACCGTCGTTGAACGCGACATAAACCCGGCATCTCGCATGGATCCCATAGCTTGCTTCTGTGCACCAGCCATTTCACCCGCATTCCTGACCATCTGCTCGTCGATCTTGATCTTTACATCATTGGCCTCAGAAAGTTTCATCTTTTCGATCTGCGGTTCGATCTTTGCGAGCGACTTCTCGACAGTTTTCAAGCTTTTTTCAACGGCCTTTGTCGAATGCCGAACTGCCGCAGCGACCGCGACCGGAGCACCTATTTCTTCCGCTTCCGAAACTTCGTTTGCGTCCTCATCGTCGTCGTCCGTTTTGGTCATGTTCAGGAGGTTCGTTACATTAGCGGGGGTTTTTCCGTCCTTTTTTCGTCCGATCTGTAAACTTCCATTTACTGAATTCAACTTCAACTGAACTTCGCCGGTACCGATCTGGCCGTGGAGGTCACGGCCAACATATTTACCCTTACGGACGGGTAATCCAAAATCGTTAGTAATTGAACCATTCAGCGAATCTGCCTTTATCGTTGCGTTGATGTCCGAAGGTACTTCGAGGTTGACGCGTCCGTTGACCGTATCTAGATTGACCGATGACCCTGCATCTAGCCGATCAAAGGACGCAAAGACCTGCCCGTTCACAGTCGATAACTTTGCCGTCCCGCGAAGATTAGTCGCGATCACGTTACCGTTTACGGCGGATATCTTTGTTACGTTGGTGAAGTTCGATACTGTTACCGTCCCATTCACCGAATCGATCCCTCCGAGGACCGCCCGTCGCGGTACCATCAATCGAAACTCGACCTCGGTTTTTCGATTTCTATATTTATCGTTTTGGGCCCATGAATCGGTCTGTTTGTATTTCGCTTCGATTCGAAGCAGTTCCGGCTTGGCGTTCACTTCGATATTCAGCAGGTCCATGCTTTCTTGGCTGTCCGCGATCTTGGTCGCTTCAACCCTGACTTCATTCCTGTCCCAAGCCTCGATCACGATCGAGCCGTTTACATTTGAAACGGTAACCCTGCCATCGGCGTTGAGTGGATACGTTTGTTCGAATTTTTCGATTAGGTCCTGTGTTTGGACAAAAGCGGCCTCATCGATCGAGCCCGGTCCATTAAGGGGGACGGTGATCTGTTCGCTGCCAGATGAAAACAGTAATCCCGCAATAAAAATGGTATAAAGCCAACTCATGATCTGTCTCCACGATGAAAATGCATAGGTCTGTCGTTCTTTCGTTCTTCTAACCAAAAACACCGGTTAATCACGATTTGTGACAGCTTTGGTGAATTTTTCTGATATTTGTTCCTAAAATAGGACGATTTCGATGAATGAGTTTAGATTTACATGTTTGGCCAAATTTGATAGGTTTGAATGCGCCGGACGCTACGAAAAAGGTTGTAATTAATGACATCAAGGCGAACCCGACTGCACCTTCTGCAGAAAGACAGATTCCTGCGTGCAGACGCAAAAGTGGGTATTTCGCTTCATTGCCACACTCACCACTCGAAAGAAGATCTAGACTTTATTCCTTTTTATGCGAATCAAATACCGATCATTTCGCGCTGCTTTAATAAAGAAGTATCTAAATACGAAAAGCGAGAGGGTCGGATCGTTGATTTCAAAACTGCATATTGGTCGCCACCGCTGACCCCAGCGGCTGTATTTGAAAATGAACGAGCCCAGATCGCGTATCTCGGCCTCGACGCGTTTGTTTCGATCACCGATCATGATTCGATCGCAGGTAGCCTTAAATTAAATAGTTCGGATGGATGCGCCAGATCGCCGATCTCCGTGGAGTGGACCGTCCCGTTCGAAAATGGCTTTTTCCATTGCGGCGTCCACAACTTGCCTGCTGACCGGGCAAGCCAAACCGCAATGCTTCTACGGGAATTCACAGACTCACCAAACCCTGGTGTTAAGCCGTCTCTTGAGGAGCTTTTTGAAATGCTCCACCGCCAAAAAGATGTCCTTATCGTTTTAAATCATCCACTATGGGACATTGAAATGATCGGACAGGCCGAGCATGAAAAACTATTATCCAATTTCGTGGGTTCATACGGACGATGGCTGCATGCGGTCGAAGTAAATGGATTTAGAAGTTGGTCTGAGAACAAAGCGGCAATGGATTTGGCGGAGTCGATGGGAGTGCCGCTCGTCGCAGGCGGCGATCGGCACGGATGTGACCCAAATACCGTCATTAACATTTCGCGGTCGGCGAATTTTGAGGAGTTCATCGATGACGTACGCACTTTGAAAGTCAATGAAATAGTGTTTATGCCGGAATACAGACGTCCATTAGCTTCACGTCAGTTACGCGCGTTTTCGCAGATCTTGACTGAGTACCCGGAGCTGGGGCAACGGGCAAAATGGATGCAGCGTGTATTTTTCGATATTGGCGACGGCAACGGCTTACAGGCGGTAGCGGACCTGGGTTTGGTCCAGGGTCCCTTGTGGATTCGCGGAGCAATTCGGACTCTGGGCATTTTGGGTAATCCGCGTCTCGCTGTATTATTTAGGTTTGTTTCTCGACAGGCCGACCGCCTTCCCGAGAAAATAGATAACTCAGCGTTCCAATCAAGTCGGTTCGAATACCTTGCCGGCAGGTTTCCGTCAGAGTCGGTGCATTAAATCACAGTGGGATATTTGTAGAGGGGCACTTTGCTTGATGGAAATACTTCCGCAAGCGAGATCTAACGAATGGTCGAAAGTATCATTACAAATGAAAATTCGCGAACGATTCATGGCGTGACGTTAGAATTGCTTCGACATCCATTTCGAACGCTCATCCTGAATTGGAATTGGAAGGCAGCGATCATCAGTTCAGTGCTGCGCGCGCCGATCTTTTTCGGAGTCTATCTGGCCCAGAAGCAAGGCCTTAAAATGGCATTTGCGGCGATGGCAGTACAGTTCGTTTTCCGCGCGATTACCGGCGGAACTAACGGAGCCATCATTCAATCTTTCAGCAAGATCGAACCCGCGTGGCACGCCGTGGTCACGATTCCCGTGGTGCTGACGGTCGTAATGCACATTGCCGAATGGTTTCTGCAGGTAGGTTTCGATAAAATTGCGGGCACTAATGGAAAAACCACGGCGGTCCTGCTTTCAGTCCTTGGATCGGTGATCTCGGCCGGATTTAATTTGTTCGCGATGCGTCGCGGCATTTTGCTTGTTAAAGACGAAAGCCAGCAATCGTTCTGGCATGACATCAAACAAATGCCGTGGATCGTTTTCGAACTGGTCGCCTTCCCGCTGGTATGGACATTGAAGCGCTCGAAACGCCGAAACGGTTTTGATGAAGCCGCGTTTGAAGAACCGGTCGTTTCTCAGACCGCTTAGTAATGTTCGAACTGATCATCGCAAACCTGTCCGTTCGTCCCCTTCGAACGTTAATAAGTATTCTTGGCGTGGCCATCGGTGTCGTTCTGGTCGTTCTGTTTACCGGTCTGACAGAAGGAATGACGAATGACATGGCAAAACGCGCCGCTAACTGGAAAGCCGAGATCGTATTCACGCGTCCAGGTGCTATGACCTATGACAGTTCGAATGCCCCATTGAACACCGCCTACGTGGATCGGCTTCTTCAGATCGCTGGGGTTAACTCGGCCGTTCCAGTTATCCGATATATATCCTCGAATTTAAAAAGCACGTTCGGTCTACAACAGCTCGACGGGGTCGAATGGGAAACCTTCGCGGCGATGAATGAAATATCGCTGGTCAGTGGCCGAACGCCAAAGTCGAATGACGAGATCGTGATCGACGAACGTCAGATCATCCAAGACAATCTGAAAGTCGGCGACAGGATGACATTGTTCGGAAACCGTGATTACACGATCGTGGGCGTATACTCGCCGCCTTCCGGTGCGCGAATAAAATTGACGTTAGCCGGATTGCAGGAAGTGCTCGAAGCTCCAAATAAGTGCACCTACATTTTGGTGAAGGTCGCAGATGGAGCGGACCCGCGGCAAGTAGCCATGCGCATAAATCAGGAACTTCCCGGAAACACTGTAAATCTTACACAGGACCTGATCATCGACGCACAGGAACGCGTGCCCGGCGTAAAAACTTTTCTTCGTGTTCTGGTTGGCCTGGGCGCGTTCGTCAGTACTGTATTCGTCTTGCTCTCGATGTACACGACCATTACGGAACGCAAGAAAGAGATCGGCATCTTGAAATCGCTTGGCGCTTCCACGTCTTTCATCATTCGAGCGATCGAAGGCGAGGCATTTATGATCGGGGTATTCGGGATCATTGCTGGCCTCATCGCGTCTTTTTTAGGCTCCATCATCATCAAAAACGGATACGAACTTGCATTCGAATTTCGAACTGGCTGGATGGTCTGGGCGGTCGCGATCGCGATCGGCGGCAGCCTCGTCGGTGCGCTTTATCCCGCATGGCGAGCTTCGACTATTGACCCGGTTGAAGTGATGGCGAATGAATAGAATTATTCGTCGAATAATGGCAACAGGCCCTCCTTGATCGGCTCGTCCACTTCCTTTGTGCGTATCTCATCATTCGGAATGGGCTTCATCATTCTTCTTAGCTCTTCGAGCGATGTATCGGGATCTAGCCATTTTTCGTAGTCGTATTTGTGAAGTATCACGGGCATTCGGTTTTTTGCATGGATCGGCCGAACGACATCGTTTGCCTCGGTCGTTAATATCACACCGCAGTCTTTCGTCTCGCCTTTGATCTCGCATTCGCGTGAAACACCCGCGAAGGCAAACAGCGGCTCATCGAATGTGAACTCGTACCGCGCTTTTTTTCTGTTTGGCATATCTTTCCATTCGTAAAAGCCTGTCGCGGGAATTAGCACACGGCCGTTTTTGAAGGCGTCGCGAAACATATCGACCTTAGTTAGGGTCTCGCTCTTTGCATTTATTGCTCGTTGCAGCTTGCCGCTGTTATCGCAATCCTCGATCGTCCAAAAGATCTTTTTTGCTCGCCTGCTGCTATTGACGGCGAGAATCTCTTCGCCTGGAAATATTTCTTCATTCGGCTCGTGATCAAATTTTCCGTCGATCAGATCGAAGTGTTTTAGCACGTCTTTATGTACCGCGCTCAATTTATATCGTCCGCACATATCTAATGAAAATCGTGTGATCTAATTTCTGTCATAAAATCATTTATCGGCTCGAAATACAATCCTTTGATCATATTGTCCGTTTCGGAGATGCCTTTGATCAAAAGGAAGTTGCTGTGCGTGATCACACGGCGAAAACGTTCGAATGTGTCCGGCATTACGATGAAATTCGAATGCCCGGTCTCGTCCTCCATCGTGATAAAAACGACGCTGTTTCCAGTGCCTGGCCGCTGGCGTACGATGACCGCGCCCGCCACCGTAACAAGCTCGCCCTTTGGCAGCCTATGGATCTCGATCGACGACAGCACGCCGCGTTTGTTCAGATCGTCTCTCAAGAACGCCATTGGATGCTTTCCGATGGTGATGTGCATCGTTTCAAGATCAGTCTCCATCGCCTGCCATTCGGTCATCCGATTTATGAATTTTGGATTTTCGATCTTGGATCTCGGATTTGGCGATTGTGCATTGTGCATCGTGAATTGCGCATTGAGCAATTCGCCCTCGGGTTGAATAGCAAGTTCCGAGTTCCAAAGCGCCTCGCGGCGATGCACCTGCTTATCGAAATTCAGCGCCCCAGCGAGCGAAAGCGCGCGGATCTCTTTCTTATTAATGATCGGAACGCGGCGGACAAGATCGTCGATGGATATAAACAGATTTTGGATTTTAGATTTTGGATTTTGGATTTCTGACTCCAATTTCGCATCTGGTATTTCGTCTCCTACATTTTCAGCTGCGCCCTCCCTCACGGTCGGGCTACTGACACCGTCGCGTTCCGCCACGATCGCATTCGCCACTTCCTCTCTTAGTCCTTTTACATACTTCAAACCAATTCTTAGCTCACCGTCTTCTATCGTGCACGGGTAGTCCGACCTGTTTATATCCACATGCCTGAAATGAAGGCCGTGCCGCTGTGCGTCCTTGATCAGGGTCGCGGGGACGTAAAATCCCAGCGGATAATTGTTAAGCATCGCGGTGGTGAACTCGGCGAGGTAATGCACTTTGAGATAGGCAGAAGCGTAAGCAAGCAATGCAAAGCTTGCCGCATGCGATTCAGGAAAGCCGTAATTTGAGAACGCGGTGATGTTCTGCACGATGCGGTCCTGTGTGGGTTCATCGATGCCGTTGCGCGTCATACCTTCGCGTAGGTTTGCCTCGATCTTCGGCAAACGCTTGTCGGCCCGTTTGAAGCCCATCGCACGCCGCAGCTCTTCGGCCTGACCGCCGGTAAAACCTGCCATGATCATCGACATTCGCAGAAGCTGCTCTTGAAACAGCGGCACTCCAAGCGTACGCTTCAGCGTTGATTCGAGCCATGGGTGAATGTAGTCGACCTCTTCCTGCCCTTGTCGACGGCGAATGTATGCGCTGAGCATCTTGCCGACTATTGGACCGGGGCGAATGATCGCGACCTGCACGACGATGTCGTAAAACGTGGTGGGTTTGGAGCGCGGCAAGAAATTTATCTGCGCCCGGCTCTCAACCTGAAACATCCCGATCGTGTCGCCTTCCTGAAGTGTTTTGTAAACAACTGGATCATCTTGCGGCAGCTTGCCCATATCGATCGTCTCGCCGCGGTTCTCTTCGATCAGTGTGATCGTGTCGCGAAGCACGGCCATCATTCCCAAACCGAGCAGGTCGACCTTTACGATGTTGAGCCGTTCGCAATCGTCCTTGTCCCACTGAATGATGTTGCGATTTTCCATCGATGCGGGCTCGATCGGGACCACGCCGTCGAGACGTTGCCACGAAACGACCATGCCTCCCGAATGTTGCCCGAGATGACGCGGGAAATCGAGAATACGCGTATAAAGCTCGATGAATTTTCGCGTACGATGATCTTCCCCGAGATGGAAACCGTTCTCTTCGAAACGTTCAAGCATCTCGCCGAAATCCGATACGCCGTAATGCGAGATCGATTTCGAAAGCATCCCGATCTGCTCCTCGGGAAAGCCGAATACCTTGCCGACTTCCCTAACCGCAGAACGTCCGCGATACGTGATGACATTCGCCGTCATCGCCGAACCGCGTGGGCCGTATTTTTCGTAGACATGTTGGATGACGGTCTCACGGTCATCCCCCGACGGCAGGTCGATATCGATGTCGGGATACTCGCCGCGTTCTTCGGACAGGAATCTTTCAAACAGCAGCTCGCCCGCGATCGGATCAACCGCCGTGATACCGAGCGCGTAACACACGACTGAGTTCGCAGCCGAGCCGCGTCCCTGCGACAGGATGCGTCGCGACTTGCAGAAATTTGAAATATCCCAGACGAGCAGGAAATAACCGGCGAGCTTTAGTTTCTCGATCAGTTTAAGTTCGTGATCGAGCTTCGACTGGATATTCGGCGTCATCTTGCCATAGCGGTCGACCGCACCTTTTTCGCTCAGCGTTCGCAGCAGCGAATCCATTGTCTCGCCCCGCGGCACCGGAAAATCCGGGAACGTGTAACCGACGTCGTCCATCGAGAACGTAATTCGGTCGGCGATCTCGCGCGTACGTGCGACCGCGTCAGGAAATTCCTCGAAAAGCCGCAGCATTTGATCCTGCGATTTCAAATGCCGCTCGGCATTTTGCGAAAGGATCTTTCCAGCGTCATAGATCGTGCAGTGATTTTTTATGCACGTGAAAACGTCGAAAAGCTCACGGTCCTGCTTGTCGGCGTAATACGCTCCATTGCTGGCAAACGTCGGCAAATGCAGCTTGTGCGCGAGGCCGACAAGCTGTTGGTTCACGTCTTCCTCGCTTCGCAGGTAATGCCGCTGGAGCTCGACATACAAACGCTTTTCGAAAACGTAGTTCAGCCATGCGAGATCGCGTTGCCCATCACCGCATTTCACTCTCGCATGCATGAAGCCGTCTTGCCCGCCGGTGAGACAGATCAAGTTCGCGGAATGCTCTTCAATATCTTTCCGCGTCGCAAAATGCTCGCCCTTCGTGTGCCGCAACTTTACGGTCGTGATCAACTTGCAGAGATTTTGATAGCCGGTAAGGTCGATCGGAAGTAATGGAAGCAGACTGCCGTCGTCCATCGTGATCTCGGCACCGATCATCGGCTTGACGCCGATCTCCTTCGCTTCGAAATGAAAACGCACGGCGCCTGAGACCGTGTCTCGGTCAAGCAGCGCGACGCCGGGAATATTCAATTCACTAGCGCGCTCGACGATGGCCTCCGGCATCGACCCCGAAGCCAGGAAGCTAAACGCTGAGCGTGTGTGCAATTCATAGAACATATGGAACGCGGACGCCCTTGTCCGCACCTTGTCCACTGCGTGTCCGGTGCTTGTCCGGTCGCACTGAGTGGACACGCAAATAACTGTAAGGATTGGGGTTATGGCCAATTTGTTGGCCAAAATCGTCAAATTTTGAAAAAACTTTTCTCACTAGTCATAACCTCCTGTCACGAACCAGCCATCCATAGTCCGCGCGAGCCGGTAAATACGCCGATTATCGATCTCAACGTCCCACTCCATACGCTCCCAAAAGGCACGCGTCCACCACTGCGACGACTGCAGCCACGCGCCGCCGTATTCGGTCACGCGGCCGGCAAAATGATCGGTGCTGACGTACAAAAGCCGTCCGTCCGCCGTTTTTATGTCGGCAGGGATCGGCGGATGAAAATAAGTCAGCGCTAAAACGGGCCGCTGCTCCTTTTGCTCAAGGATCTCTTTCCCGACCGGCAGTTTTTCGTGATCGAGTTCGAATGCTTCCGGCAAACGCTGATCGACCAACGCCGGCACACCGACGTTTTCTGTACCGACGATCTTCTTGATCTTGTCCACCGTGAGCAGAAGGCTTTCGGGTTCGGGCCGCGTCGCCGCGAACAGGCCACGTTCGAGTGCACGCGGGCGCGCGAAATGACACACGAGCCGCATCAAGAGGATTGCCGCCTCGGGCGGATCGTTGCTGATGCGCAAGTTCATCAGCTTTAGCCAAAAGCTTTTCTCACGTGTCGGAAACGAAAGCTTGATCGAATATTCGGCACTTGCTTTGTTATCCAACCCGAGCGAGATGTCGATCTGCTCAGAGCTGAAACCGAATGTCCCCGCCTGTTCCAAAACTTTTCCGAGGCCATGTCCCAAAATAAAAATTAACTGCTCAAAATCTTCGACCGGGAAATCCAGTTCGTAGTCCCACGTAACTGTCCGTTCGCGCAGGTTCGGTGTCAGGATGTGCGCGCCCCGTTGGTTCATCAGGTCAAGCGTCTTGCGAAACTCGAGGCCGTAACGCGCTACGAGATCGTTCTCCGGAACATTTTTCAAGTCGGCCGTAGTTTCCAGTCCAAGCGAATGAAAAACCTTTAATGTGTCCTCGTCTATGCCGAGTGCTGCAAGCGGCAGAGTCTCGTGTTCGTCTTCATCGACGACCGTCACGCCCGGTCGGCTGCGGGCGTAAAGCTCTGCAGTGCTTGCATTTGCGGCGATCGCCAGGCTGCCATCGAGCCCACGGCTTTGCATCTCATTCACGATACTCTCGGCGATCTGCATTGGCGAACCGATGCGATTTTCAAGCCCGCTGACGTCGAACAAAACACCGCCGTCGATGATCTCGATGCGGTAGGAAAATTGCTCGGCGATTGTGACCAAGTCAGAACCCCCTGCGTTAGCGGGGGGCCAGCTCGCTGAATCTAGGCCTCGTTTCTGACCGCCCGCTAACGCAGGCGGTTCTGACAGGAGGCATGCGTAGCGCTTATTCATCTGCGTACCGTGCCTCTATAGTTCGAAATTCCGGCTTCATAATGAATGGTTTGCGCGTGTTGAGATTTATCTGCAGCTCGCCGAGCAGCTTGAACCGGCCTGTGCCGCGCCATACTGCGCGATACGTGTCGAAAAAATATGCCTGGTCGGCTGCCGAACTTACGTGAGAGCGATTGCCGGTAACGATCAATAATGTCTGCCCGTCCCGTATCTTCGTGCGGAAACGGTACCAATAAGTTTTCGGGATCAAATTCAGCTCTTTGCGCTGGACGCCAGCGAGATTGAGCCACAGCATTCCGAAACCCTTCGCCTGCAGAACGTAATCCGCTGCCGTGAGCGCATTTTCGACACTGCCGCCGCAACGCACCCACAATAGATTTTCGAGCACGACGCCGTTCGCATCCGCCGAATGCGGATCAAACGCGTCGTTGAGATCTACTAGAGCGCACACCTCACCGTCCTGCGTGAGACGCGAAAGTATATTGAGCGTCAGACTCGTTTTGCCGGCGGTCTGGTCGCCGGTAAATTCCGTCACGCCGCCGCGAAGAAGTTTAAGATCGCCCGCCTCGATATAGGCACGGCCGACCTTTTGCTCCTCTTGCAGATGCGATAATTTTTTGACTACGCTTAAATGCGCCATATCACGAATGTGCAAGTATATCCCATCCGTGAAACGGCGTCAAAACAGATTAGCCCACTAATTTATAGAAACTAAAGGCTTTAGATGAGTATTAAGAAGCTAAACAAAGTGAGGAAAAGGCTTCTTTTGATACGCTAGCGGTCGTTACGTGACATATCCAATGTGAGCGCGACGCGGTAGATCGCCGCCTCTTCGATATCAATATCTTTCGAAGCTGAAATGCCTTTAAGCTTGGCGGTAACGCGATACCTTGCAGTACCTGGGGGACGTCGAAAACTAAATTCGCCAGAAGAGTTGGAAAAAGAGCTAGCTATCGATTTTGTCGAACCATCAGAATTGACCTGTTCGAGTTGGACCTTGGCGCCCGTAACGCTCGAACCTTCCTTAAAGAAAACCGAGCCTTGGACAAAAACGAAGTTACCGCGATCAAGCGACAAGATCAGGCGGTCGCCAAGATCGCGAATCCCTTTTTTGATCTCAACACCGTGAAGCGTCCCCGCACTATAACCATTCGCATCGAAAGAGACGTTGTATTTACCCTCGGAAAGGCCGGAGATCTTGAATTCGCCTTTTCCATCGGTCGTCGCGGTCTTAACTTCCTTGCCATCCTGCGAAATGCTGATCGACGCATTCGCAATACCGTTGCCATTCGGCGCCTTCACTTTTCCTTTAACACCACCAGACTGCGCAAACGAGACACCTGCAAACGCAAAAATGACCGCGAAAAGAAATGTGATCGAACGTATCATGCAGTTACGGAATTTCGGAATTCAGCCGCTACATCATTGATGATGTCGTCAAGGCTTCGGGTTGGCTGATAACCGACCAATCGCTTCGCTTTTGCAAGGTTTGGGACGCGGCGGCGCATGTCTTCAAAGCCGTCGCCGTAGGCTTCTTCATAGGGAATGAACTTGATCTCACTCGAACTCCCGGTCAAGGTTATCGCCTTATCCGCAAGGCCGAGAATGGATACCTCTTCATCGTTTCCGAGATTGACCACCTGTCCAAAGCATTCCGGCGTCTCCAGTACTTTTACTAACCCTTCAACGACATCACTAACGTGGCCGAAGCAGCGTTGCTGCGTGCCGTCGCCGTGGACCGTGATCGGTTCGTTCTTCATCGCCGCATGCACAAAACGCGGGACGACCATTCCATATTGTCCTGTTTGCCGCGGGCCGACGGTGTTGAAAAGACGCACAACGACCACATGCAGACGCGTTTCCTTCCAATGGGCGAGAGCAAGAAATTCGTCCAGCGTTTTCGCACATGCATATGCCCAGCGATGTTTATCGGTCGCACCGGTAAGCAGATCGTCATCTTCAGAAAACGGGATCGATGTGCCCTTGCCGTAAACTTCTGATGTGCTCGGGATCAAAACACGCTTGCGGTAACGCGAGCAGAATTTCAGGATCACGTCTGTCCCGTGAAAGATCGTTTCGATGGTCTTCACAGGCTGTTCCATTATCAGCCGGACGCCGACGGCACTCGCCATGTGATAAACGCGGTCAGTCTCGCGGATCAGATCTTCCATCAACTCCTGATTCAAAACGGTGTCGATGATCAGACGAAAGCTCTTTGTATCCTCAAGATGTGCAATATTCGAATAGCGCCCAGTCGACAAATCGTCGATGACCGTGATCTCGTGTCCGTCTTTAATGAGACGGTCGGCAAGATGGCTTCCAACGAATCCGGCGCCGCCGGTGATGAGGATCTTCATAGCGTATAATTATCAGGCCTTCGCAGCAGAGACACTTTGCGCAAAATAAGCGACGGTTTTCTTCAAGCCCGTCGCAAGCGGGATCTTCGGTTCCCAATTTAATAGTTTCTTAGCGCGTTCTATATTCGGCTTTCGCTGTCTCGGATCGTCCTGCGGCAGCGGCAAATATTTGACCTTGATCTCTTTGCCGGTTGCACGCGCGACCTCATTGGCGAGCTCGTTCATTGTGAACTCACTCGGATTTCCAAGATTCACAGGCAAATGAATATCGTCGGCGTCCGTGTTCATCAGCTTTATGATGCCGTCGACAAGATCGCTGACGTAGCAAAACGAACGCGTTTGAGAGCCATCGCCAAATACTGTGAGTTCTTCGCCGCGAAGCGCCTGGACAATGAAATTTGAAACGACACGGCCGTCATTCTCAAGCATTCGCTCGCCGTAAGTATTGAAAATGCGAACAATACGCGTATCTACCCCGTTTTGCCGATGATAATCCATCATCAGCGTTTCGGCGACGCGCTTGCCTTCATCGTAGCAGCTGCGAAGCCCGATCGGGTTAACGTTGCCGAAATAGTCCTCCGTCTGTGGATGGATCAGCGGGTCGCCGTAAACTTCGCTTGTCGAAGCCTGCAAAATACGCGCCTTTACGCGTTTTGCCAGCCCGAGCATATTGATCATACCCATTACACTGGTCTTAACGGTTTTGACTGGATTGTATTGGTAGTGAACTGGCGAAGCGGGACAGGCAAGATTATAGATCTGATCGACCTCGAACATTATCGGTTCGGTCACGTCGTGACGAACCAATTCGAAATTCTTACTGTCAAGAAGGTGCGAAATATTCTGCTTGCGGCCGGT
>QHXS01000155.1 GCA_003223975.1 Acidobacteriota bacterium | reverse complement strand
CAAACTGCCTCGCTCCCAACGCGATGCCGTACGCCGCAGACACGCCGATGGCCGGTGCTCCCCGCACGACCATGTCTTTTATGCCGGCAGCTACCTCGTCGTAGCTCTTCAGGATCAGCCACTTCTCTTCGGTGGGCAGCAGACGCTGGTCAAGCATCGCCACGCCTTCGTCTGTCCATTTAACGGGAATGATGTTTAGGTTCATATTTAAAGATTCTTCGTGTCAGAAGCCCGACCGTGAGGGAGGGCATATAGCTTTACCTTTTGATGCCCTTACTCACGTGCGGGCTTCTGACATGATGTGCTCAGTCGAACTCCGGCAGATCGTTACCTTGTCCTCGCTCAACGTACTCCGCCGCTAAGCCCACATGTTCTTTTGTCCAAAGATATCTTGTACTTCCATGTCGTGCCCAGACCTTTTGACCAATTCCCACTAAGCCATTTGCGCGAAGTCGTCTGGTGGAATAGGCCTTGAACGCGTCCATGGCTCGTTCAGGTTTAACCGGAGCGTTCTCGACGACGTGCACATGATTCGTTCGCACACTCAGAGCGATCAAATCATATTTGCGAAACGTTGCGACTTCTCGAATCGCTTCCTCGACTATTTGCCGACATTTCGCGTTGAGCTCGAATGGAGGATGTTCAACGCTCGACATTTCTTTGGCGACCCAGTTCGGCGTCGGCGAAATCTCCGGAGCACCGTAACTGTTAAACGTTTTGCGGTCGACGGAGCCACGCGAATCGCCATGAAACCATGTGCCATAACATCGAAAAGTGATCAGGAATCCAAGTGGACATGAGCGGTCCTGAAAATCGATGTAATCTCTGTGCATAATTTTTATGCCCTTACTAACGTGCGGGCTTCTGACACCCTGAATTAGGATTCTAGCAAAAACACAAAACATCCGAAGCCGAGCAGACGTTATTGCCGCCAATGAAACTCGAAAACATATTAGAAGATCGCAATGGGTTGCAGTAAAGTGATTTGCTATGGACGAAGATGAACCGGGTGAATCGATCGGTAAAGTAGTGGTTACGCTCGGAGACATAACCGAGCAGGAAGTAGACGCGATCGTGAACGCTGCGAACAAGTCGCTGCTGGGCGGTGCTGGCGTTGATGGGGCGATCCATTCGAAGGGCGGCGACGCCATTCTCGAGGAATGTAAACGCATTCGTGATGAAGAATATCCGGACGGGCTTCCCACGGGCGAAGCCGTCATGACCACGGCCGGCGATCTGCCTGCCAAGTTTGTTATTCATACGGTCGGCCCGATCTTTGGCCAGCATAACGGTGATGAGGAGCGTCTGCTGACCGCCTGTTACCGCAATTGCCTCTTGCTTGCAGCGAAACATGATTTAAAGACCGTCGCTTTTCCTGCCATCTCGACCGGAGCTTACGGCTATCCAAAAGCCGAGGCTGCGAAGATCGCCTCAACTACCGTTCGCGAATTCATCCATGGCAGCTCGTCCATCAAAGAGGTCCGGCTCGTCTTTTTCGGTCAGGAAGACATGCTTGCCTTCCTAAACAGCCACGCACTTTGACAGCTGAAAACGGAAAGTGGAAAACGAAAAACTGTAGAAACCCCGCTCTCGGTTTCCGCTGTCCACTTTCTACTTTCCGCTTTTCCGTTCTATATTCGATGGAACGCGTCTGATAGTCGATAACCTCATGATGGATCTTACGTTTCATTCGTTTACGCCGTTGGGATTTGAATTGCCGGAGCCGCTGAAGGTTCTCGAACGGCTGTCTAAGAATTTCTACTGGTCATGGCATCCCGAAGGCGTCGAGCTGTTCCGCGACCTCGACCCACTGCTTTGGAATAAGGCCGAGCAAAATCCGCGAAGGGTTCTCAGCGAGGCGAACCAGCTTTTGCTTTGGCAAAAAGCGTCCGATCCCGATTACCTCGCAAAGCTAGATCGTTTCACTGCGACCTTCGATCAATACATGGGGGAGCCGCCTGCTGCGGAATCGAATTTGCCGGGCGGCGTGGCTTATTTTTGTGCGGAATACGGCGTTCACAATTCCCTGCCGATCTATTCCGGCGGTCTCGGCATCCTGGCAGGCGACCATCTAAAGTCTTCGAGCGACCTGAACATTCCGCTCGTCGCTATCGGCCTTCTTTACCGGTACGGATATTTCCGGCAAGACATCTCGCACGACGGTTGGCAGGAAGAACATTACTCGAACATATTCAACAGCGGCCTCGCTATCGAACCGGTAGTTGATGTAAGTGGGCAGCGAACCTCTGTGATGGTCCATATACGTGGACGCGAAGTCTACGCCCAGGCATGGCTCGCACGAGTCGGGCGGATCTCGCTCTACTTGCTCGACACGAACGTCGATCAAAACACCGCGATCGACCGCATGATCACGGGCCATCTTTACGGAGGCGATGCCGAAACCCGTATCGTGCAGGAGAAGGTACTGGGCATCGGAGGTGTCCGGCTGCTCCGGAAACTTAATATCGATCCATCGGTTTATCATCTCAACGAAGGGCACGCTGCGTTCTCCACACTTGAGCTCGCAAGAGAATGGCTGGGTCTTAATCCGGACAAAGGCTTTGCGGATGCTGTTACAGAGGTTCGAAAAAAGTGTGTTTTCACCACTCACACGCCGGTCGCCGCGGGCAACGACACTTTTCCGCCGGACATGCTGATCCAATGCTTCAGCAAGGAATTTATCGATTCGCTGAAGTTGAATAACGGTGAGCTTCTGGCACTTGGACGTGCAGTTTTGAGCGACGACAACGAACACTTTGGAATGACGCCGCTTGCGATCCGCATGTGTCGTTCGGCGAATGGTGTGAGCGAAAAGCACGGCGAAGTGTCGAGAGAATTGTGGCTAAAAATGTTTCCGGATCTTTCCGACGCAGGTTCCGTTCCCATCACATCTGTTACAAACGGAGTTCACGCTCCGACATGGGTCGCACCGGCTTATCAAAGCGTTTTCGAGAACCATTTCGGGCCGGATTGGGCTAACCTTGTTAGAGATTCGGAAAAATGGTCGGAAGGAATCGCTGGCTTCGATGATCGAAAGCTTTGGGAAGCACATGTTTTGCTGAAGAACGTTTTGATCGCTTTTATCAGGGAACGTACAAAGCGTCGGGACACCGGCACGAGCGACACGATCAACGAACGGACGGAAACGAGTAACCTTTTTTCGCCAAACGTCCTCACGGTCGGCTTCGCACGCAGGGTCGCACAGTATAAGCGTTGGAATTTATTGCTCTCAGATCGGGACCGGCTACTGAAGATGGTTGACCATCCTGATCGGCCGGTGCAATTTGTATTCGCCGGCAAAGCCCATCCACAGGACAATACAGCGAAAACCATCCTACAAGAGCTGATGAGCATCGATCATGAATCGAGCTGGCAGCAGCGAGCCGTTTTCATCGAAGACTATGATCAGGAAGTAGCCCGTTATCTGGTACAAGGGGTCGACGTTTGGATGAACGTTCCACGCCGGCCGATGGAAGCCAGTGGTACAAGCGGAATGAAGGCGGCAATGAACGGAGTGCTGAACTTTTCGATACTCGACGGATGGTGGATCGAAGGTTACAACGAGGAGAACGGATTTGCCATCGGCGATGAGTCGGAAAGCGACGAGCCAGACGATCAGATCGACAAACGCGACGCCTTATCGCTATACGAGACTTTGGAGAACCAGGTCATTCCGACATTTTACGACAGGGACAAAAGCAACTTCCCCGCCAAATGGGTCGAAATGATGAAAAACGCGATCGCGACGCTGACGCCGCAATTCTCCAGCCGCGACATCTATAATGACGCCTGAGTTTTCTTTCAACGCCTCAGCTATTAAACCCGTCGAATGTCTTAAAGAAGCCTGGCAGCTGATCAAAGACGACTACTGGCTTCTGTTTGCAATTTCGCTCGTCGGTGCGTTGGTTGCAGGAGTTACCGTTTATGTCTTGCTCGGTGCGATGGTCTGCGGCATCATGGGCTGTTATTTGAAAAAGATCGACGGCGGCATGGTGAAATTTGAGGACCTTTGGGCCGGGATGAAATACCTTGTGCCAAGCATTCCGATCGCGTTGCTATTTATCGTGCCGATCGTAATTTACTTCGTCACAATGTTCGTCACGATGTATTCGCCGCTGATCACGATCGCGGTGATGGGCGAAGGCAACGTCGATTCTGGTCTCCTCATCGGCACATTTGCGGTGGCAGTATTGATCGATATCATCGTCGCCGTCGCAATGACCGTTGTTCATTCACTGATCATATTCGCCTTTCCGCTGCTTAT
>QHXS01000193.1 GCA_003223975.1 Acidobacteriota bacterium | reverse complement strand
TTGATGGACGCGGCAAAAAAGGTTGCAGCTCAGGTTTTAGCGGAAAAAGGTGCGGCGCGCGTGCTGACGAACTTGGGCGAGTATCAGGACTCAAAGCATCTGCATTTTCATGTTTATTCCGGCGAAAAGCTGGGAACGCAGGCGTCCCCGCCTGCATGAGTGCGAAGCACCAGCTGGCAAGCGTTGCAGGCGGGACGCCTGCGCTCCAGTCAAAACCAACTCTTTGCTAAGAAGACCTTCCCTTTCGGAAATTCGGAATTCGTCACCGAGAAAGTAAATCCTTTTACGATAGAAAACGCGCCGATCTCGCCGGTTTTAGATAAGGCTACGAATCCCACCTGCATCTCCTTCGCTTTTGACGGATTTCGTTTGACGACGCGGCCGACCGCTTCGCGACACGCCTGCTCCGGCGAGCGTCCCATGCGCATCTGTTCGACGACAGTGTGCGTACCGCAAATACGGATAACTTCTTCGCCGACACCGGACGAAGTTGCAGCACCGGCTTCATTATCGACAAACAGACCGGCGCCGATGATCGGCGAATCGCCTACACGGCCGCGAATCTTGAACGCCATACCGCTAGTTGTGACCATTCCTGAGAGGCCGCCTTTTGCATCCATTGCGATCGTGCCCATCGTGTCGTGGTTTGGCGAGCCGTCATCGAAGAAATACGGCGACGCAATTGCCATCGCGGGTTTGCGGTTCTCGACGTTAACGATCGGTTGATATTTGGATTTTTCGAGCCATTTTTTCCATTCTTTTTCGGCATCGGGTGAGAGCTTTCCGTCTTCGAGAGGAAATCCATTTGCGATTGCAAAAGCTTGCGCGCCTTCGCCCGAAAGCAAAACGTGCGGCGTCGTTTCCATCACTTTGCGAGCTACCGAGACTGGATGTTTGATCCGCTCGAGAAACGAGACTGCCCCGCAATCGCCATTTCCGTCCATGATGCAGGAATCGAGCGTAACTTTGCCGTCGCGGTCCGGCCACGCTGCCAATCCAACGCAGCAGCTCGGCTCGTCTTCCGAAGCACGTCCGGCGGCTTCGACCGCATCGAGCGCGTGTCCACCTTTCGAAAGTATCGGCCAGGCAGCGATATTCGCCGTAATACCGCTGTCCCACGTCGAGACAACAACGGGCGTCTTCACTCGCAACGACGTCGCCGCAGGAGCAGGTTGCGAATTCGCTTTAGCTGCCAATAACAATGGAATGCCGGCCGCAGTGATACCTAAAAAATCCCGTCGTTTCATAGTGTTTCGTGACTAAATGATATGGGAGTCGAGTTTAGTTGGTTAATTGATCGCCTGCAAACTGTATTTTTGGGCGGGAAAGCCGTAGATTATTAAGTTTGCCGCGATTGTTGTAATGGACACCAAAAAGACCTTAAAAGCCACCCCTGAACTATCCCTTTTTCTCCCGGTTCTCGATGAAGAAGAGAACCTCAGGCCGATGCACTCGAAGATCAGCTCGGCCCTGGACGAATTAGGTAAAAGTGCCGAGGTCATTTATGTTGACGACGGCTCGACGGATAAAAGCCTGGAAGTATTAAAGGCGATCGCGGCAAACGACTCGCGCGTTCGCGTGATCTCGCTTCGCCGAAATTACGGCCAAACGGCCGCAATGAGCGCCGGTATCGACGCAGCTAAGGGAGATATCCTCATCCCGATGGACGCCGACCTGCAAAACGACCCGGCGGATATTGCGCGGCTTCTTGAAAAACTCGACGAAGGTTACGACGTTGTTTCAGGTTGGCGCAAAAATCGGCAGGACAAGCTCATTTCGCGGAAAATACCATCTCAGATAGCGAACCGTGTGATCTCTTGGATCGGCGGCGTTCCGCTGCACGATTACGGTTGTTCACTCAAAGCATATCGCCGCGATGTGATACAAGACGTAAAACTTTATGGCGAAATGCACCGCTTTATCCCGATCTACGCCGCATGGGCGGGCGCCCGCGTTACTGAGATCCCGGTCGATCATCATGCCAGGACGATGGGCAAGTCGAAGTATGGGATCTCGCGAACGGTCAAGGTCATATTCGACCTGATGACGATCAAATTCATGGCTTCGTACGGAACTAAGCCGATCTACGTTTTCGGCACATTCGGGATGCTCGCGTTCTTTGCGTCGATACTCGCCGGGCTGTATGCGATCTTTTTAAAATTCGCCGGCGTTCTCGGTTTGCCTCAGTATCAGGCCGATCTTGTCGAAACGCCTCTGCCGGTTTTAAGCATCGTTATGTTCGCGATCTCGATCCAATTCTTTTTGATGGGATTACTCGCGGAGCTGTTGGTGCGGACGTATCACGAGTCGCAGGACAAGGCGATCTATGCCATTAGGGAAAAAATTGGGTTTGGCGTGTCAGGGCCTTAGAATCGATCATGCGTCAGTCGATAGTCCACATTGCGTTAGTCGTTCGAGACTACGACGAAGCGATCGAATTCTACACGAAGAAACTGAATTTCGAACTGATTGAAGACAGCTATCAGCCCGAGCAGGACAAACGATGGGTCGTCATTTCACCTCCCGGGTCGAACGGAACAACACTTCTTTTGGCCCGTGCCTCGAAACCGGAGCAAAAGGCTTTTATTGGAAATCAAGCCGGCGGGCGCGTGTTCTTATTTCTTAACACTGACGAGTTCTCTCGGGATTACAATGAGATGATCGCGAAAGGTATCAAATTCATTCGTGAACCCAAAGAACAAGAATATGGGATGGTGGCTGTTTTCGAAGACCTGTACGGTAACAGATGGGATTTACTTCAATTAAATGGGTCCCACCCGCTTGCGAATCGCGTTTAAATCGAAATGTGTGGAATTACAGGTTGGGCAAACCTGGACAAAAATTCAAACGATCATAGCGAGGACATTCTGCACCGGATGTGTGAGCGGATCATTCATCGGGGGCCCGATTCGGAAGGGCTTTGGATGGACGACACCGCCGCGCTCGGGATGCGCCGGCTTTCGATCATCGATCTTAAAACTGGTGACCAGCCGGTTTTCAGCGAAGACAAGTCGATCGTCGCAATGGTCAACGGCGAACTTTACAACTTTCGGGAAGTGCGCGCCGACCTCGAAAAACGCGGACACAAATTCCGGACCCAAACCGATGTTGAGATCGTCCCGCATCTTTATGAGGTCTATGGCGACGATTTTCTGGATCACATTAACGGGATGTTCGCCATCGCTTTGTGGGACACGAAGAAGAAAAAACTCATCCTCGCTCGCGACCGCTTCGGCGAAAAGCCGCTCTATTACGGCATTTTTAACAATCAACTGATCTATGCATCGGAGCCGAAGGCTTTACTCGCGCATCCGGGCGTCAATGCCGAACTCGATCTAAATGCCCTCCGCCACTACGTTTCGTTCGATTACGTGCCCGCACCGATGTCGATCTACAAAGGCGTATTCAAACTTCCATCGTCACATGTTCTGACGGTCGAGAATGGCGAGATAAAAACGCGGCGTTACTGGAACCTGAAATGGTCAGAACCGTCTGCGTCAGCGGGCGGCCATTTTGCGACCAACGGTCATGTTTCGAAACGCGGAACATCTGTCAAAGAAAAATCTACCGAACTGCGCGAACTCCTTTCTGATGCCGTGCGAATGCGGCTCGTGTCGGACGTGCCTTTGGGTATCTTGCTTTCCGGAGGGATAGATTCATCTACTGTCGCGGCACTCGCAGTTCGTCATTCGACGGAGCAGGTCAAAACATTTTCGATCGGTTTTACGGAACAATCATTCAACGAATCTCAATACGCGCGGCAGGTTGCGAATCACCTCGGAACCGATCATTACGAGGAATATTTGAATGCCGGTACCACAAGCGATCTCATATCAGAGATCGGTAAGTGGCTCGATGAACCGATATCTGACCCGTCGCTTATCCCGACATTCCTACTTTCACGATTTGTTCGCCGGCATGTCACGGTAGCGCTCGGCGGAGACGGCGGTGACGAGCTTTTTGCAGGTTACCCGATGTATTACGCGCACAAGGTGGCCGCCCGATATGCAATGATCCCTCGGTTCATACGAAACGGGCTGATCGAGCCGGCGGTCCGCGCGCTGCCGGTCTCTACAAAGAATCTTTCCTTCGATTTCAAGGCGAAACGTTTTATTCGAGCGTCGAAGTTCGACGCGGTCGCACGCCATCATTCCTGGTTTGGCTCGTTCTCACAGGACCATCATTCGAAATTGTTTACAGACAGAGTGATTCAGGAAACCACGAGCGATATTTACTCTATCGCCCGTGATGTGTTGGGAACGACGGATGCAAAGAGCGAGCTGGAGAAGATGCAGTTTCTCGACATGAACTTTTATCTTGCCGAAGATATTTTGACCAAGGTCGATCGAGCGTCCATGGCGGTGAGCCTCGAGACGCGGGCACCCTTCCTCGATCCGCGAGTCGCTCAGTTTTCGGCCAGCTTGCCGATAAGCTACAAGCTTCACGGCAGCAAAGGGAAATACATTTTGAAAAAGGCGATGGAAGGCCTGCTGCCGGACGAGATACTTTATCGACCGAAGAAAGGTTTTGGCATACCGACCGCGGAGTGGCTAAAAGGCCGGTTGAATCCGTTGTTGCACGAAATGCTGACGCCCGAGCGTCTTAAAGCACAAGATCTGTTCAACGCCGATCACGTTCAAAAGATGATAAAGGAACATGAGACCGGGACAGCGTCGCATCATAAAGAGCTTTGGACGCTCCTCGTATTTCAGCTATGGTCTGACAATTACCTTAGGTAGCGGCGCACTCGCATTTCGGCTATTATCTCGCTATATGAAAACACTCTATCCTGAGATCGAACCGTTCGATTCGGGCACGCTGAAGGTTTCGGACATTCACGAGATCTATTGGGAACGCGTCGGAAATCCCGACGGCATTCCGGTCGTGTTTCTTCATGGCGGACCCGGCGGCGGGTTGATCCCGATGTATCGGCAGTTTTTCGATCCCGCTGCCTACCAAGTGGTGCTCTTCGACCAGCGCGGTTCTGGACGCTCGAAGCCTCATGCGGAACTTCGCGAAAACACAACGTGGGACCTTATTAACGACATTGAGGCACTTCGGGAAAAGTTAGGCATCGAAAAATGGTTTGTTTTCGGCGGTTCATGGGGAAGCACGTTGAGTCTCGCATACGGCGTTAACCATCCCGACAGATGTCTGGGCCTGATCCTTCGCGGGATATTCCTCACGCGTCGAAAGGAACTGGAATGGTTTTATCAATATGGAGCATCGGAAATATTTGCCGATTACTGGGAGCGTTTCCGCGACGAGATCCCCGAAGACGAACGCGGCGATTTCATGTCCGCGTACCATAAGCGGCTAACGGGAGACGACGAGGCCGTTCGACTTTCTGCGGCGCGGGCATGGAGCGTCTGGGAAGGCTCGACTTCGAAACTGCACCCGGACAAGGACCTGATGGAACATTGGGAAGGCGAGCACGAGGCGTTAAGCCTGGCCCGGATCGAATGTCATTATTTTATGAACAACTCGTTCTTTCCGTCCGAGAACTATCTGATAGACAACGTCGATAAGATACGTCATATTCCGACAGTGATCGTGCAAGGCCGTTACGATATCGTTTGCCCGATGGCCTCTGCGTGGGAACTTCATCGGGCGTTTCCCGAAGCGGAGTTTATTCTCGTGCCCGATTCTGGCCATTCGGTCTCTGAAAAAGGCACGACCTCTGCATTGGTCGATGCAATGGACAGGTTTCGCGACGCATAGTTGTGATAAAATCGGCCTGGCAGCCACATATTTCGTCTAAATAGGTAACCGTTATGAATTTCGGAACAACAGAGATCCTTTTGATCGTCGCCGTACTGTTTTTGCTTTTTGGTGCAACGCGTTTGCCCCAGCTAGCCAAATCACTCGGTCAATCACGTAAAGCATTCAAAGAAGGAATGCGTGAGGCCGAAGAAGAAGAGCGTGCAGAAAAACAGATTTCTTCCGTTCAGCCGCCGCAGATCTCTCAATTGAGCGACGCGGCACTCGAAGAAGAAATGCGCCGCCGCGCAGAGGCAAAGGGCTAGCCGCCGGCGTTAGGTTTTCTTTCCTGTGATCACGGTCGCTTTCACGGTAAACCTGAACGTCAGATCGCCATCTTCAGCATCTATCAGCTGAGCAAGTTTTTGTTTAACTTGCTCTTTTTCATTTACATCCAGACTTTCTACCCAGTGCGGCAGAAGAAAGCCGTCCACGAGCGGCGAGGCCACAAACTCGGCGCCATTTTCGAATTCGAATATTTCGTTCGTGGTTTCTAACTTTACATTCGACAGTCCGCGCTCTTCCGCTTTTGTTTTTAAGCTCGCCGGAGTAGCGAGTTCCGCGATCATATCTTCCGCCTCACGACCGTGTTCCCCGAGGTCCTCATTGAAAAGCACTTCCCAAAGAAGTGAAAACACTTCGCCAAAGCTGCCGGCGGACGGGAGAAAAACTGTAACCTGCCCGCCTTCTTTTGCGACGCGGACAGTATCTTCGACGAATTCGTCAATATCCTCAGGCAGAACAAAGGTCGCATCCGCAACGACTGCGTCGAATGAATCGTCCTCGAAATTCAGCGTTGAAAAATCAACATCGGATCGCACCGCGATCGCCTTGTCTCTTGCTATCGACAGAAGGTCATCGTTCTCGCATTGACCGAAAACCGCGGCCTGCTCGTCAAGTTTTTCGCGTATCGCGAAGCAGTGATCACCCGTGCCAGCGTTTATATACAAAACGTTTTCGGCATCATCCAATTTCACGTTCTTATCAACAAGCTCGGTAAAACGCCGCGTCCAGTCGGGCGTGACGTAAAGGTCGCGAAGGAAGGCGAGCTCCTTTTGGGTTTTTTCCATAATTCAATTTAATCGCATCAAACACACAGTCTGCAACGGCAAACGCGTTGTGCTAATCTGAGTTTCTAATCGATCAAATATGGCCAAGTCGATCCGCGAACTTTTTGACCTCTCCGGCAAGACCGCTATCGTCACCGGCGGCTCGCGCGGCATCGGCAAGGAAATGGCCGAGGGGTTGGCCGAAGCCGGAGCGAGCCTCACGCTTTGCGCCCGGCGGCAGGAATGGCTCGACGAAACCATTAAAGAATTCACCGAACGCGGATTTGAGGTCCATGGTCGTCTTGCAGACGTTGCGAAGCCGGACGAAGTTCAAAGTTTAGTCGATGAGACCTTAGCGAGGTCTGGCCGAATCGATATTTTGGTGAACAATGCCGGAATTTCCTGGGGAGCCATGCCTGAAGATATGCCGCTGGAAAAGTGGCAGATGGTGCTCGATGTTAATCTCACAGGCTGTTTTCTGATGGCTCAGGCCGTCGGTCGCGAAATGCTGAAGCACGGCAGCGGATCGATCATTAATATCGCGTCGATCTCGGGCATTACATCGTCTGCAAATGGGCCTTTTTACACAGGTTATGTTGCCAGCAAAGCAGGTTTGATCGGGCTGACTCGTGAGCTAGCAGCTAGCTGGGGCCGAAAAGGTATTCGCGTTAACGCGATCGCACCCGGTTTTTTTCATTCGCGGCTTGCGGATTCGGTGATAGATATTTACGAGACCTCGATACAGGAAAATAACGTGATCCCTAGAGTCGGACGCGAAGGTGAATTGAAGGGCACCGTCGTGTTCCTGGCGTCCGAAGCGTCTAGCTATGTCACGGGCCAGACGATCGTTGTCGATGGCGGGATGACCGTCTGACGGAACGCGGACACCCTCGTCTGCAATGAGGCCGAAGGCCGAACAAAATGGAATTAAGTCCTCAACTTTCGACGATTGGCGTCTTGTTTATCGGTTTCGCGCTCGGCCTGCAACACGCGATCGAAGCGGACCATCTCGCCGCGGTCTCAACCATCGTAAGCGAAAAGAAAAGTTTGCTTGCTGCATCGATCGTTGGCGGTTTATGGGGCCTCGGGCACACGATTTCATTATTTGTCGCAGGCGTATTTGTTATCTTCCTCAAACTTCAGATCTCTCCATCGACAGAAACAAAATTGGAAGCCGGCGTCGGCGTGATGCTCATCCTTCTTGGCTTGAACGCATTGCGAAAGCTTTTTTCCGCCGAAAAGATCCATGCCCACTCGCATGAACACGGGACTCGGGAACATATTCACATCCATACTCACGGCAACGAACCAGAACCATTCCACCACCGTTTCAGCGTTCGCTCAGTCTTGATCGGAATGGTCCACGGCCTTGCGGGAAGCGCGGCCCTAATGCTATTAGTCGTTCCCACGATCGCGTCGCCGTTTCTTGCGCTTGCTTATATACTGATCTTCGGGATCGGCTCGATCGGCGGCATGATGGCGATGAGTTTCCTTATCGGCTTGCCTATGCATTTCACATTCAACAGATTTGCGATGTTGAACAAGGGTTTGAGGCTTGTCGCGGGCTCCTTCAGTCTGATCCTCGGCGGGTTTGTCGTCTACGAGAAATTTTCAATTTGAAAATTTAACTGGCTTTGTTCGTTATTAGCTAGTCTTCAATTTTGTCCTTCATTTCCACGAAGTGAAACTCGCCAAACTTTTCCGGAACATGGAACTGCGGCGTATCGGTCATTGTAGGTGACCAGGCCAGGTAGCCGCGTTTGTCGCCCGACCCGACCGCCCTGTAAAAATTGCCAAGCCAGAGGTCGCCGTCCGTTGGTCGTATCCCAAAGGCCGTCCACGGAATCCTCATCATCATAACGACCATTTCAGGTTCGATACTTGAGAATGCTTTCATCCTGGAGTTGTACTCCCAATCGCGCGGCTCATCCTTCCGCCAATCCACCCTCAGGTCAAGCCATTCGCCTGTTGGCGCGATCTCGAACTCCGCGTAAAAGCGAGGCTCCTCGCGCTCGGAAGCAAGAAAGAGCTCGCAAACATCGTGCTCCCATAGCTCCATCGTCTTAGACGACGTCTGCGGGTTTTCGTTGAGAAAAAGGGGCTCGCCCTGACGAGCGTCAAACCGAATGTAAAGAGCGGATGCGGACCATAAGCAGCGAACATCGGTCCGGCGATGTTCGTTCGCTAACTTGCCATTCCATTGTCGATCAATGGTTACCGGCCTCGCGGACTTCCATGAAAGATTTTCCAGATCACTCACCGAAAAATCCTCCTCAATGAAATTAACCGTAACGGTAGGTTTGGACATAGCATCACTCCCGAGATCCGATCCATCGACGAAAGTTTCCCACCTCCGCCTGAACAGCTTTTTTCAAACCGATCCCCAGGACACGAAACGGATGGTTCTCGGTGAAGGCCAACGCAATCGCATAAAGCGTCTTGCCCGAGAACTGTTCCTCATTCGAGATGGCAAAAATAGGTTCCCAATATTCCGGACAAAGTTTCGATTTGAACCGGTCGAGCCCGTCGAAATTATAGAACCTCTGGCCATGCTTTCGCATCCACGCGAGCAAGATGCGGAGCCACAAGGGGTTGTCGAACGGCTCTATATTTGCTCGTTTTGAAAGTGGCGAAAGGCCCAGAGTTACGTATTCGAAGCCGTCTTCCGCAAGCTTTCTAAACGCTGCATCCATCATCAGCTCGACCGTCCCATTCGGAGCTCCGGGCCGGTGAGGAAACTGTTCCGTTAACCACCCATTTCGTCCGGGTATCGGCGAAAGAATAAGAAATGCTTCGATCGTTTCGTTTCGCTCCGCCACAAATATGCGGCGGTTTTCCAACCTATCGAGCGTTTCCGGTTCTATAACAAAATGCAGCGGCGGCAAGCCTTTTGATTTGAGCCAAGCGTACAGGCATTCGTAAAGGTCGGGATTATTTCGTGCCTTTTCGATTCGCCACTCGGTGATGACGACGCCTTTGTTTCGCGCTCGGTTCAGCTGCGCGCGGATCGACTTGTTTGTCGAAACGACCTCTTCCCATCGAGCCGGTTGCCAAACCGGCTGCGCTCCCAACAGGACAAAAGAGTGATGTTCCGAATTTCGATGAACGCTTTCTAGCCGTGCTTCGGCACCAAAATAGCAGACGGTTTCGTCGTTCCTGGCTGCGTCGTTCTCAAATTCGCCGGCAACATGTTCCAGAGCTTCAAACTCACAAACTGGTGCCCCAACAACCACGCGTACACCGCCTGAGGAGTTAAACCCGACAACCGATTTCTGGTCCGTTCCAAACCAATACTCAATACCAGGATTCACGATCTGGAAACATGTCGTGTTCCAGCCGTACCGCATCACGAGTTCGCGTGCCCGCTGAAAACCAACGCACCCCGTAATGCCAATTTCCATCTCCAAATCTTTAGTAACTTGTGTTTAGAACTGTTTTGAATGCCATCTCAGCGGTTTTCCAGGCACGGAGCACTCGATCTTGCTTCATCTAACTGCTTGGGATTTCCCAAGGCGTAATTCGCCTTAGCTGCGGTCCTAATTTTCTTTCCGCCACCTCGGTATCGTATGCGATCTGTGCCCGCAGCCAGTATCCATTCGAGAGTCCAAAAAAACGACAGAGCCGGAGATCAGTGTCCGCGGTAATCGATCGCCTTCCAGCAACTATCTCGCCGATCCGCTGAGCCGGAACATCGATTTCTTTCGCGAGGCGATACTGACTAATACCCATAGGCTTTAGAAATTCCTCAAGCAACAATTCGCCTGGAGTAACTGGTTTTAACTTCGACATATCTAACTTTCCCTAATGATAATCAACGTCTCAACATTTGTTGCTCCTGCTGTAGACCAACGAAAACAAATACGCCATTGATCGTTAATTCGAATACTGTATTGTCCTGCCCGGTCGCCTTTGAGAACTATTTCCTGGCGGCACTCTTAGATCATCTATTCGTCCGGCAACTTCCAGTTGCCGGATCTTGCGACGAGCAACAACTGCAATATTTACGAATCGCTTAACCCTGAATCCATTCGCTAGAGCTTCAGTTTCAGGACACTTAAACGAAACGATCATAACATATAGTAACGCGACGCGTGATTATGATTCAATATCGACTTACGAATTGGTGTTTAAAACTGTTTTGAACGCCATTTTGGCGAGTTTCCAGGTGCGGTTCCAGTCGATCTTGCCGCCTTCGTCGCGTCCGAGAAGCTTGGAGACGAACTGTCTGCGAAAATCCGCGCCCTCGCGGCGGAGCATAAATTCCTTGGCGTACGGCTTCGCCGTTTCGAAGAAATTGAACTCAGGGTCGGTGATGATGCCGATGCCCTCGAGCGTCATTAGTGCTCGCATTATGTATGTGAAATTAGACGGCAGGCGAAACGGGTAGTCGTACATGACGTCCGCCAAGTCGTAGGTTAGCTCTTTGAAATTCACGTCCTTGAGTTTCAGATTCAGATGAAACTCGAACATTTTTTCGACGACCGGACGAACAATGCGCGGATCCGTCCCGGGCTTTAGAAAATCGAGATCGATCAGATCTTGGGCGATGCCTGCCGGATCTTTGCCGACGACGTGGAAAAACGCATCGATCATTTTCGACTGCAGTTCGGGCGTTATGCGGCCGACCATTCCGAAATCGAAAAACGCGAGACGGCCGTCCGGCATTACCAGAAGATTTCCCGGATGTGGATCGGCATGAAAAAAACCATCTTCAAGTAACTGCTTCAGGTAAGTCTTTATCAGTAAACGGTTTACCTTGGCAGGTGAAACGTTCAGCCGCTCTTGTTCTTCCAGATCGGTGACTTTGGTACCGTGGATAAACTCCATCGTCAGCACTTTCGTCGTCGTCGCATTCCAGTAAATCTTCGGAACGTGAATGTTGTCCCAGCGTTGGAAATTCTCGCGAAAGCGTTCTGCGTTGTGGCCCTCGGCGGCGTAATCCATCTCTTCGTGGATCGTCTGGTTAAATTCGCGCAGCATGCCGGACCAATCGGCATTTTCATTGAGCTGCGGAAAGCGTTCGGCAAAATTTGCGACCTTTGTGAGAATTTCAAGGTCACCCTTGATCGTCGCTTCCAGATTAGGCCGCTGCACTTTAACCGCGACCTCTTCACCCGTGTGAAGCCGGGCCCGATAAACCTGCCCAAGCGAGGCGGCCGCAACTGGCTCCATCTCGAACTCTTTATAAACTTCATTGATCTTTCGTCCGAGCTCTTTTTCAATTCGGGCAAAAGCGATCTCGTTCGGAAACGGCGGCACCTGGTCCTGCAGTTCCCCGAGTGCGACGACGAACGGCAGCGGCAAGAGATCCGCCCGCGTCCCCATCGATTGGCCGATCTTGATGAATGTCGGGCCGAGCTCGATCAGCTTTTGCTTTAACCATACCGCTTGCTTTGCCTGATTGACTTCTTGATTTACTTCACGCCCGATGACCGTCAGGCGAAGCAATGCCATGAACTGATGAAAGAACCACAGGCGGCCGCGGTAGAGCCATTCGCCGAATACAGCGGCTCGAGTCAGCCTCTCTGCTCGTTCCTTTCGTTCGCGAGCGTGACGGAGTTGCTGCTTTTGGTGGACCTCCAACTGGTCGAGATAAAGGTAAAGGGCTAGCTTTCCGATAACTGACGAAACGTGAGCAACGCGCAACCAACTGCGAGTGCCTGCGTAGCGGCGTTCGATCTCTGATTCCTTAGAAGCGAGGAATTTCTCTTCGGCAATGAGCTGTTCATTTGTGACGAGTTTCGCGATCGGAAGGGTTTCGGTCGCGACCATCGGCTTATTTCCGTTTTCGGCTGGTTCTTCAAACAGAACCGGCTGAACGGCCATGGCTTGTTGTTCTTTTGATTCGTTCATTAATGCTATTCGTCAATTTCCTGCCCGAACTGAAGCAAATAACCGTTGTTATCATAGATGGCAAATTCGCGCATTCCGTACTCGAAATTTTCGATCTCGTAACAGACCTCCGCTTTGTCTTTCAGTTTTTCCCACCATGCATCCACGTCTTCCGTGTTGAAATAGAATGAGCCTGTGCACCCGATCTTGTCGTATGGAACGTGCTCGTTCGGTCGCGAAAACATGATGCCGCCCTCATCGATCGAAAGCGATGTCCAACCCCAATCTTCCCGATGTTTATTGCATTTGAAGCCTAACGTTTCGACATAAAAATCTACCGTGCCTTTCAGGTCTTCGGTCCAAAGCATCGGCCGCAATTCAGTCACCTTCATAGTATTTCGAGCATATTGCGTACGCCCTGATATTCAAAATAGTTCAACGCACGACATGTATCGCGCTCGATCTGTTCCTTTAACTCATCTATTCCGTTGAATTTACGCTCGTCGCGGATGCGATGCAGAAACCGGACTCGAAGCACGTCACCGTAGAGATCACCGTCGAAATCGAAGATGTATGACTCGATCGACGGTTCAAGGTCTTTGCCAAAAGTCGGCCGCACGCCGATGTTGGTTATGCTCTTTCGCCACACGCCATCGACGAGCGACGCGGTCGCGTAAACGCCGAATTTCGGGATCACGCGATTATGGGGGTGAAGATTTGCGGTCGGAAACCCGATTGTGTGGCCGCGCCGATTGCCACGGATGATCACGCCTTCGACACCATAAGGCCGACCAAGCATACGTCGCGCAAGATTGATGTGTCCCGTGTCGAGCAGTTCGCGGATCTTTGACGAACTGATACGATGCCCGCGAAGCTGAACCTCAGATACCTCGTCGGCGAAGAATCCGAGTTCTTTGCTCATTTCGCGAAGCAATTCGATGTTACCCCCGCGATTTTTGCCGAACGCGAATCCCTTGCCTAAATAGACTTCGCGTGCATGCAATCGGTCGTGAATGATCTCATGCAAAAAATCGTCTGCCGGCTGGTTCGCGAATTCGCGATCGAAATGGACCACGATCGCCTGTTCGATGCCGAGCACCTCGAAATTAGCTAGCCTTTGATCGAGCGTTTGAAGCAGCGGCGGAGCAGTTTCGGAGTGGAGGACGGCACGCGGGTGCGGATCGAACGTGATCGCTGTCGGGACCGCGCCGGTCTCGGCGGCACGGTCGACCACGGTTTGCATTATTTTTTGATGCCCGAGATGTAGGCCATCAAAAACGCCCAGCGTTAAGATCGTGGGCTTTTGGATATTTGCATTCTCAGTGCCGTGAAATATCTTCATCTAGCTAGTCGCCAAGGTGTTTGCCCGGTACTAGATAGTTTCGCACATAATCGGCAACAGCTTCATCAAGAGGCGTGGTTTCGGCGACGTATCCGGCGGCACGAATTCGGGACAGGTCGGCCAGCGTATGGTACTGATATTTGTCCCGCAGAACTTCGGGCATGTCTATGAAGTCCACGTTTTTTGGCAGATCTAGAGCTTTGAAGATGGCATCGGCGAGAGCGTTCCATGTGCTCATCCGGCCCGAACCGAGATTGAAAAGCCCGCCAGTTCTGTTCGCCATGAAATGCAGCGTCATCTCGACCGCGTCCTTTATGTAAACAAAATCACGGCCAAATTCGCCGTCGGCGTAATCGGGATTCGCACTCTTGAAAAGCTGCAGTTTTCCAGTCTTGTTGATCTGATCGAAAGCTTTATTTACAAGTGACCGCATATCACCCTTGTGATTTTCGTTCGGCCCGAAGACGTTGAAGTATTTCAGCCCGACAATTCGATGGAAGAGCCGGTTGTTCGCTGCATACTGATCAAAAACGTGTTTCGAAAGTCCGTATAGGTTGAGAGGTTTCAACCTGTCGAGATCATCGGTTCCATCCGCCATTTCCGCGGAACCGTCGCCATAAGTAGCTGCTGAAGAAGCATAGATAAACCGGATGTCATTCGCCACTGCGAACTGTG
>QHXS01000192.1 GCA_003223975.1 Acidobacteriota bacterium | reverse complement strand
AACAAGCGGATATCTTCGATATCCCGATCGCCCGCATCACGGACGAATACGTTAAATATATTCGTCTGATGAAAGATCTGGACATAGCGGTCGCCGCCGATTTTCTAGTGATGTCGGCACAGCTTATCGAGATCAAGTCGAAGATGCTTTTGCCGCGCGACCCGCTTGCGGAAGACGACGAAGAGATCGGAGATCCTAGAAAAGAATTGGTCGACAGACTACTTGAGTATGAAAAATTCAAGTCCGCGGCACAGATGCTGTATGAGAAATCTACGATCGAGCAGGCCGTTTTTGGCCGCGGCAAGATCGAAAGCGATGACGCAAATGCCGAGATCAGCGCCACCGTATTTGATCTTTTAACCGTTTTCCAAAAGGTGGCAGCCCGGCACAAAGAAGACATTAAGATGGAGATCCAACGCGAGGAGATCTCGCTTGCGGATATGATCCAGAATTTGAAACGGCGCATTTACGAAGTTTCTGAATTGAGCCTGCTCGCGTTTTTTGAAGAAATGCATTCGCACCGAGAGCTCGTGACGGCTTTTATCGCAGTTCTCGAGATCGTTCGGACCGAAAGCGTGAAGCTCGTTCAGAAGAAAACATTCGGCGATATTTTGCTTAAGAAAGCGGAGCCAAAAACGACATGAGCGAACAAGCGACCGAAATGGCCGAACAACCGGCACGCAGCACCAGCGACCTTGTTGGTGCGGTGGAGGCGATCGTTTTTGTTGCCGATGAACCGGTAACGATAAAGCTGCTTACCGAGGTTCTGGGCGAAGACAAACAAGCGATCGAAGCAGCGATAGAACACCTCGATTCCGAATACGAAAACCGCGATAGCGGGCTTCAACTTCGCGAGGTCGCTGGTGGTTGGCAGATCGCTACAAAAACCGAGTATCACGAAGAGATCCGCAATTTTCTTAAGACACGGCCGAGTGCAAAGCTTTCGCTCGCTGCACTCGAAACGCTTGCGGTCATCGCGTATAAGCAGCCGGTCACCATTCCTGAAATTCTCGAAATCCGCGGCGTGCAGTCGGCGTCCGCAATCAAAACGCTTCTCGAAAAACGCCTGATCGTCACCAAAGGGCACAAGGAAACGGTCGGCCGCCCAATGCTGTACGGCACGTCAAAAGAGTTTCTTCTGCAATTTGGTTTGAAGGATCTTGAAGAGCTTCCGTCGATCGAAGATTTCGAAGACCTGGCGGGCTCGATGGCGTAAATGATAAATCCGAATAAATGAAAGAACGCCTGCAAAAACTAATTGCCCAGGCCGGTATAGCTTCACGGCGTGCGGCAGAACAGTTGATCCTGGATGGTGAGGTTTCGGTCAACGGTTCGGTTGTTACCGAACTTGGCACGAAAGCTGATCCTGAAACCGACCACATAAAGGTTCGTGGAAAGCTAATAAACACCCTGTTAAAAGGCCGCGAAAATGTTTATCTTTTGCTGAACAAACCGAAGGGATATCTTTCAAGTGCCGCTGACCCCGAGGGAAGAAAACTGGTTACCGATCTTGTAAACGGATTTGGCAAGCTTCATCCCGTAGGTCGCCTGGATTTCAACACTGAAGGTTTGATCGTTCTCACCAACGACGGTGCGTTTACAAATTCGGTGGCGACCTCAAAACGGATCCCGAAAGTTTATCAGGTAAAAGTTAAGGGTCTTCCTACGCCAGTTGCGATCAGAAAACTCGCCCGAGGTATTGTTCTGGAAGATGGATATAAAACTGCGCCTGCGGAAATAAAACCTTTAAAACCGACGGACAAAAATGGCTGGTATGAAGTGACTCTTTACGAAGGACATAACCAGCAGATCCGCAAGATGTTTGATTCGATCCGACATTCCGTCGTAAAACTTAAACGCGTCCGGATCGGCGAAGTCACTGACGAACATTTACCCGTCGGTAAATATCGCAAGCTGACTGAGAAAGAAATTCACTCACTCTCAACTACCTCGGTCCGACCAAAGCCCGGTGCTCGACCATCAGGCAAAGGTCCTGCACGACCTTGATACCGGCCTTCGCCAGCGTTTCCGCGACCTTGTCATTTCTCAATCCCGACTGTATCCAAACTGATTTAGGTTTAGTCGCTAGTATCTCGTCCGTATGTTTTGGAATGTCGTGTGGCAATCTAAACACATTCACCATGTCGATCTCGCCGGGAACCTTTCGCAGATCTCGGTAAACCTTTTCGCCCAGGATTTCAGCTACTTCCGCGTAATAAACCGGCACAGGCACAATTTCGTAACCCGCAGTTTGCATGTACCTGGGAACGTAATGCGCCGGCTGATTTGCATGCGTCGCCGGTTTTATCCCGAGCACCGCGATGCGCCTTGTAGTATCGAGCAACGTCTTGATCTTTTCGTCCGTTGTCAGAAGATTCGATTTCCATTCCATTTCGTGATTTTATCGCAAATTCTTGCTATCGACTCAAGGTTATGGCAGTATAACTCCTGCTTATGATGAATTTTGAACTTGACGAAGAACAGCTTCAGATCAAATACAGCGTACGGGAGTTTGCCGAGAGCGAGATCCTGCCGCATGTAATGGAATGGGACGAAACGCAGCATTTTCCTGAAGAGCTAAGGCCAAAGTTGGCAGAGCTCGGCCTGATGGGCGTGCTCTTCCCTGAAGAATACGGCGGTGCAGGAATGGGTTACGTCGAATACGCGACGATCATCGAAGAGCTAGGCCGCGTTTGTGGATCAGTTGCTCTTTCGGTCGCTGCGCATAATTCGCTCTGTTCGAACCACCTTTACATGTTCGGCACCGAGGAACAAAAGAAGAATTATCTGATTCCATTAGCTCAAGGCGAAAGTTGGGGCGCGTGGGGTTTGACCGAGTCACAGGCGGGTTCCGATTCCGCAGGAACGCGCACAAGCGCCGTTCGTTCCAACGGTGGGTGGAAAGTGAACGGCTCGAAGAATTTCATTACGCACGCGATCGCGTGCAATACGCTTGTTGCGGTTGCAGTGACCGACAAGTCTAAAGGTAATCGCGGTATTTCGGCGTTCGTTTTCGACAAGTCGATGGAAGGATTTCGCTCCGACAAGAAAGAAAATAAACTTGGGATGCGGGCCTCTGAAACCGCGTCGGTCGTGTTTGAAGATTGTTATGTTCCCGAGGAAAACCTGCTCGCCAACGAAGGAGAAGGTTTTCTCCAATGTATGCAAGTTCTCGACGGCGGCCGCATTTCGATTGCTGCTCTTTCGGTCGGCATTGCGCAAGGCGCTTACGAGGCCGCGCTCAAATATTCCAAGGAACGTCAGCAGTTTGGAAAGCCGATCTCCGAATTCCAGGCAACGCAGTTCAAGCTAGCCGAAATGGCGACGGAGATCGAATGCTCGCGGTTGTTAACATTGCAGGCGGCCGCAACTAAGGATGCGGGAAAACCGGTCACGCAAAAGTCCGCAATGGCGAAGCTTTACGCGTCGGAAACGGCCGTCAGAGTGGCGGAGGAATCTGTGCAGATCCACGGCGGATATGGCTATACAAAAGACTATCCGGCCGAGAAATACTGGCGCGATTCCAAGCTATGCACGATTGGTGAAGGTACCAGCGAGATCCAACGGCTGGTCATTGCAAAGAACCTGTTGAAAGCGGCTTAGAAAAAGCAATTTTATTTGTTAATTAGTGTTGCACCAGTGCAACGTCTGCGCTATTATCATTTTCCAATTTAATTTCAATGAAGGAGAACCTTATGAGCATAAGTAGCGCAGCAACGTCACGGAATATCAGCACTGCCTTGATCGGCGAAATGGAGCATGAGGCAAAAACGACACGCGAATGCTTGTCACGTATACCGGCTGATAAATTTGGTTGGAAACCGCACGAAAAATCAATGGAATTTGGCCGGCTTGCGTCGCATGTAGCCGAGATGTTCGGCTGGACACCTGCGACGCTTCAACAGCCTGAACTGGATTTTTCAAAGTGGGACTACAAACCATTCGAGCCGCAATCGACCGACGAATTGGTCGAATATCTTGATAAGAATGTAGCCGAGGCTATCGACGTTTTAAAGAATACCGGCGATGAGACATACATGGAAAACTGGACGATGCGTAACGGCGAACAGATCTATTTCACGATGCCAAAGATCGCCGTGATGCGTTCGTTCGTGATGAACCATATCGTTCATCATCGCGGCCAACTTTCGGTCTATCTTCGTTTGAATGATATTGCGGTCCCGTCGATCTACGGGCCGTCGGCTGACGAAGGACAAATGTAAGCTCAGGACAATGAGATCTATCTGAGGCGGGCGAATTTGCTCGCCTTTTTTATTTGAATGGAAAAATGCGAAAATTTCACCTTATGAAACGCCCGCTCTTCACATTTTTTGCCGTTACGATCCTGGGCGTTTCGAATTTCGGACAATCGAACCCGGATCCAAAATTCATCGCGTATCCAGCCACATTAGAAAAGGCAAAGGCAAAATCGGTCGATTTCAAGAAAAACCCCGATGCCCGGACATTTCGAACGCGGCTAACGGAAGGGTTGCGGGGCGGGGTCAATTTCGCAGGCCATTACATAGTTGTCGGATGGGGCTGCGGGACGGGCTGCATCTCGGGAGCGATTATCGACGGCCGGACCGGCGAGGTATTTTGGCCGGAACAGTTTAATGCTCTTGGAGTATGGTATGGCGCTGACAGCTACGTAGACCAGCCTGTCGCATACAAGAAGAACAGCCGCTTGCTCATCATCACCGGTGTCCCGGGCGAAAAGAGCGAGGACGCACCGGATAGACCCTCCGGCGTTTATTATTACGAATGGAAAAATAACCGGCTTCGACAGATCAAATTTGTGACGAAACCGACTGAATAAATGCCGGATAAAGAGTTCCTCGAAAAATTGTTTAAAGGCGATCCACGATCCGTGGCCCGCGCCATCACGCTCGTAGAAAACGGTTCTGCGGGCGCGGCTGAATTGATGAAGGCGGTCTTTCCGAAAACCGGGAACGCGACAATTATCGGCATCACGGGCGCCCCCGGTGCAGGCAAGTCATCGCTCGTCGACAAACTCGCACTTCATTACAAAGAACACGGCGAGAAAATCGGCATCGTTTGTGTCGATCCGTCGAGTCCATTTTCCGGCGGAGCGATCCTCGGCGACCGCATCCGAATGGCGACGCTAGGTCTTAATAAGGACGTTTTTATTCGTTCGATGGCGACACGGGGAAATCTAGGCGGTCTTTCGCGAGCGACTGTCGATGCCGTTGCGATCCTTGATGCCGCGGGATTCGACGAGGTGATCGTCGAAACGGTCGGCGTCGGCCAGGATGAGGTCGAGATCGTAAAGACCGCTGATGTTTCTGTGGTTGTTCTCGTACCCGGGATGGGCGATGACATTCAAGCGATAAAGGCCGGCATCATGGAGATCGGCGACGTGTTCGTGATCAATAAAGCTGATCGGGAAGGCGTCTTGCGAACACAAAAAGAACTTGAAGCTTTGTTAAATCTCGCCCATCGTCCCGACATGTGGAACCCGCCGATCGTAAAGACGGTCGCGACCGAAACCAAAGGTGTCGAGGATCTTTCGGTTGCGATTTCGAGCTATCTTGAATTTCAACGCTCGGGGACGCAAAACAAGGAGCGGCGAACCGCGATCGCCCGTTGGCGGTTGACTGAGCTTTTGCAGGAAAGGCTTTTGACGGACTTGTTAGGACGAAACGGAACGAGCGAGAAATTGGAAATATTGTCCTCGAAAATCGCCGATAAATCCATTGATCCGTATTCCGCCGTTGAGGAGATCTTGTCAGCCTTATGAAGATCGATCATATCGGCATTGCCACCAAGGGCATCGATGACGCGTTGAAATTTTGGGCTGATGCTCTTGGCTTGGAGAATGTGCATACAGAAGTGGTTGAAGATCAAAAGGTCCGCGTGGCCATGCTTCCGATCGGCGAGAGCCGGATCGAACTGCTCGAACCCACCAGCAATGATTCACCGATCAGCAAATTCCTTGAGAAACGCGGCGGCGGGATCCACCACATAGCTGTCGAGGTCGAGGACATCAGGGCCGCTCTTACCAACCTGAAAGAAAAGGGAATGCGGCTTATCGACGAAACCCCAAGGTTAGGTGCTGAGGGCTGTCTTGTTGCCTTTGTCCACCCCTCATCCGCCAACGGCGTTCTGTTAGAATTGGTGCAATCTATCAAAACCTAAGTGCATCCTAGTTGTTTCGACCCGTGTCTGGTATCATATCCGTTTGATTTTCGGACAGAGGGTTTAAATAATTGTTTGTGAGGAATTTACTTTGAGCAGTCTAACTAAAGGCCTAATACTCGTAATCGTTATCCTCGGCATTGGCGGAGCTTTGGTTGTTTGGAAAAACAAAGTCGGCGGCCACGCAGGGGCCAATTTTAACAGCATAAGTCAGGGAGAACTTGATCTGTTAGTCGCGGACATTGCGAAACAGGATCCTGTTGCACTCAAACGTCTCGGTGGAGATCCTGAGATGAAAAAGCAACAGCTTGAAAGCCTGAAGCAGATCCTGGCGTTTGCGAGCGAGGCACAACGCGAAGGTCTGACTAACGAAAAACCGTATAAGCAGGAGCTTGAGAATATCTCTGCCGAGGTAATTGCCGTTAATTACGATCGTGATATCAACAAGGACAAGGGGCCAATGCCGCCGTTCGGATTCATCGGCGAAGACCGCGTCAAGGCGTATTGGGGCGAAGGCGAACAGCCGCCCGCAGGCTGGTGGGATAACTTCAAGAATAAGATCGGCCTTGGCAAGGAAGACCGCAACATCGAGTTCGATAAGTTCATCGAGACCAAGCTAACTATTCTCGGCGAGAGCAATCCCAAAATGAAGGACCACGAGCTTACCGACGAAGAGCGCCAGCAGGCTCGAGATTTTTTCGCGAAGATCAACATCTACAACGACGAATACAACGAAAAGCTTGCGAAAGGCGAGATCTCGAAGGAGCTCCAGAATCGGATCGAGCTGCAGACAAAGCTTCAGCAGGCACAGTATCTCGCACGCATGTATTCCACGAAGATGGCCGATAAGCTAAAGGTGACGGACGAAGACGTCAATAAGTACATTGCCGACCATCCCGAGCTTGGCTTCGAGGAAAAACGTGCGAAGGCGCAGGGCATTCTTGATCGGGCGAAAGCAGGTGAAGACTTCGCCGCACTCGCCAATGAGTTTTCGGAGGATCCGGGCAACAAGGATTCAAAGGGCGTCCAGCAGGGCGGCTTTTACCCCAACAATGCTAAGGGCAAGATGGTGCCTGAATTCGAGGCCGCTGCGCTCGCACTAGAACCGGGACAGATATCCCCTGAGCTTGTCCAGACGGACTACGGATTTCACATCATCAAACTTGAGAAAAAGGGCGACGACCCGAACACGAACCAACTGACCTACGATGTTCGCCACATTTTGATCTCGACCGGCGTGAAAGACCCGGAAAGCCCGTTCGGCGGCGAAAAGCCGATAAAGATGTATGTGAAGCAGAAGCTCGAAAAGGAAAGGGAAGACGAAACGCTCAAGGAGTTGGTCGCGAAAAACAACGTCACCGTTCCAGATGATTTCAATATTCCTGAGATATCGGACGAGCAGGTTAAGGAAGCGATGAAGAAGCAGGGCGAAGATCTCGACCAGATCCAAACGTCACCTGGTGGCCCCGATACCGGCGACGATAAAGGAAAGCCCGACGCGACCAAAGACAAGACCGCACCGAAAAAGAAGGGTAAGTAACTCTGCTTTGGACGGGTAATATAAGGAATGGGAAATTCACGGTTCCCATTCCTTCTTTCTTTTTATGGAGATCGGCGACTACAGGCTTGAGGTCGTACGCGATACCGAGTTTTGGCTCGACGGCGGCGCTATGTTTGGCATCGTTCCGCGGGCATTATGGGAACACGTAGCGCCGCCCGATGAAAAGAACCGTATTCGCCTGACGACGAACTGCGTCTTCATCGACACAGGCAGAGAAAAGATACTGATTGACACCGGCATCGGTGAAAAATGGAACGCGAAGGAAATTGAGATCTACGGCATTAATCGGAAGCGTCCATTCGCCGAGTCCCTGGAATCGATCACGGGTTCGACGCCGGACGACATCTCGATCGTTATAAACACGCATCTGCACTTCGACCACGCCGGCGGTAATACGATGGACATTGAACAGACGACGGTGGCGGCTGTGGCGCAGAAGCCCGGACGAAGCAAGGGCGAAAGCATTCAATGTGCAGAGGAAACTCCGCATTCCGCCCTCCGCATTCCGCAGTTCAGGAATGCCAGATATTTGGTCTCAAAAAGCGAATTCCTCGAAGCCGAAAACCCGCACGAACGCGAGCAAGCCAGCTACCTGCCTGAGAATTGGCGGCCGATGCGAGATGCCGGCCAGCTAGAGCTCATGCCCGACGACTTCGAGCCGGTCGTGGGCCTGAGATTCCAGACGGAACGCGGCCATTCGCCGACGATGCAGACATGGCGGCTCGGTGCCGGCGGCCAGACCGTCTATGGCTTTGCCGACCTTATCCCGACGCATCATCACTTGCCTTTGCCGTGGATAATGGGCTACGACCTTGAGCCTGCCCTGACCCTCGAATATAAAAAACGCATCCTTCCCGCGGCCGTCGCCGGAGGCTGGCTCTGCCTCTTTTACCACGACTGCCAAATGCCTCTCTGCCGCCTTATTGACGACAACGGAAAGCTTCGTGCTGAACCTCTACCCCGTGGTCCCCATGCATAGCAATCCCCTTAAAGCTTTTCCAAAAAAAGGTTTGAAGTTCTACGCGATCGGGCGTATTATTTTCCCACCGATTTTTTTCGCTCCCATACTTCTATTGTCGACCTTTGTTTTCTCTAAGGGGATTTTTTTATGAAGATAAACACAGCAGCGGCCGGGCATACGGGCCCCGTAAAAAATGGCGATGCCGAATGGTTGGCGTATGACGGCAAACTGGACAAACAGTTAAAGATGCTCGAACGGGCGATGGAAAGATTAAAGACCGTGAAGGGATGGAAAGCGTGCAACGAATGCTTTTCAAAGCTGCCTGGTGGCAGGACATTTGACGATGTATTCAATGACGATTCGGTCTGGATCAGTTATTGCCCACTAAAGACCACTTATGCATTTACGAACGTTGTTGGCGGGAAAGAGATCACGATCTGCCAGCAGGCGTTTGACTGGGGCGTGTGGACGGTCGGGGGCACCCTTCTTCATGAAATGGGTCATGTAAATGGTGCGCCGGCTGACACGCACGCCGCCGAAGGCACGCTTCTTTGCTGCGGCTACGCCAAGGTTCACGACCCGAACATAATCGGCGTCCGTGATGGCGAATTTCCGACATACGCATAATTAATGATCTAAATTAGTGATCTAAGTTGTTTTGGATAAAGCTTCCGTCCCTACGGGAGCTTTTTTCAAATGTCGGACAGTTTGGGAGAGAATAGAAAAAGGTGAAGTGAATAGTGAGATGTCTGGATGAAAGGTCATTGAAAAAGGGGTGTAAGGCCCTTGCGGCCGCCGACGGACATTTGCGGACGGTGTTCGCAAAGTATGGGACACCGCCGTTATGGGATCGCGAGCCGGGATTCGTGACGCTGCTGCAGATCATTCTGGAACAACAGGTCTCGCTGGCATCGGCAAAGGCATGTTTCGACAAGCTCGCAATGCGGCTAAAGCGGGTGACGCCAAAGAAACTATTAACGCTGAGCGACGCCGAATTGAAGACGGTCGGATTTTCTAGGCAAAAAACGTCTTATGCCCGACATCTTGCCGAATCGCTTGTTAACAAATCTATCGACCTCGACGACCTTAGTAACAGGACCGATCTCGAGGTCAAGTCTGAGCTAATGCGGCTCAAAGGCGTCGGCGAATGGACGAGCGATATTTATTTGCTGATGGTGCTGCTCAGGCCGGACGTGATGCCCAAAGGCGACATCGCACTTCACACCGCATGGCACAAGCTCAGTGGGGAAACCCGGCCTTCGTCCGATGAGTTTCTTGCGATCGCGGAAAGGTGGCGGCCGCGTCGGTCAGTCGCGGCGAGATTGCTGTGGCATTATTATCTGTGCGAACGGAGTGGAAAACGTTTAGCTGCAAAGGCTTAATAGCAAACCATTTCGCACGTTTGAGTCATCTGTTATTCTGGATGTCTGCTTGAAAGAACGTTCCTGAGGAGTTTTTGATGAAAAGAAGGACATTTGCTGCCGTCACGGCAACTTTATTAGCTCTGAGTTTTGTAGTTGGCGTATTTGCGTCCGTCGATAAAAGGCGGCCCGTGAAACGCGTCGCGAAAGCTCGGACCAATTCGCTGGTTTCGATGTTACCGGCATCGGACGCGGTCGTTACCGTAAACGGCAAGCGCTTCTTTGGCGAAGCATTGCCAAAGGTCCTTGCTGCCAATCAAAAGCTTCTCGGTGAAGTTCTTAGCAAACTCGACACCATGCAGGCAAAGACCGGCGTCGACCTTCGTCGCTTCGATTCATTCGTTGCAGGTGTAAATATCATCAGAAAGGCCGGAAACGATTTCGATTTCGATCCGGTCGTCGTCGCGCGAGGAGCGGTCGATTCCGCTGCGGTTATCGAATCGGTCAGGCGAACCGAAACCGTGAAGCTTCGTGAAGAGACGCTTGCCGGACATACTATCTACATCATCTCGGCCGAAGACATTCTCGCGAGCTTAAAGCAAAACGTTACTGACCCGAATGCGGTTCAGAAGGCGACGGAGTTTGTAAACGATCTCGCGGTAACCGCGATCGATGCAAATACGCTCGCGATCGGCAGTGTAGCTCGCGTACGTGATACCGTTGAGCACAAAACAACGATCAGCCCTGACTTGATCGGCCTGCTTGGCAAGAAGGCACCGGCGACCGTCAACTTTGCCGCGAAGGTTCCAGGCGGAATGAGCACGCTGCTTCCACTGGACAACGACGAGCTCGGTGGCAATATCGATTCGATCAAAACGATTTACGGAAGTGCAGATGTTATAGCCGGACAGGCGACGATAAGCATTACGGGCCGCACGCTTCAGGCCCAACAGGCCGCGGATCTAAAGGGAACGTTCGAAGGTTTGCGAGACTTAGGCAGAGCATTTCTCGGCGGTTCGAAGGCGGCGGACAAGCAGCTGTATTCGAGGCTCTTGAACAATGTCCGCATCACACAGGTAGCGAATGAGCTTAGTCTCGACCTTGCGATCGCTCAAAGCGACCTTGATGCGTTGGTCGCGATCGTCAGTAAATGATATGTAGTTTAGATTCGATGCGGGCCGTCGGGAAACTGGCGGCCTTTAGTATTTGCGGCGGCGATAACTTCGCTGCTCGGGACGAGACATGTCATCGACAATCTTATTCAATTTGCCGTCCTCATCGAATAGTGGATAAAGCTGTAGATTGCTCGATAGGTATGCGGCGCGAAGTTCGACGGGACGCGAACCTGCTCGGTCGATCACGCGCACCTTTGTTCCGCGAACCTCCTCGATCCATTTTGCGAAGACATCGGCATGACCGACAGTTGCCGAAAGAAGTAGGATGCGAATCCTGGGCGGCGTGAGAATGATAGCCTCTTCCCAAACGTGGCCTCGATCGTCGTCGGAAAGGTAATGGGCTTCGTCCAGAATAACGAAATCGGTCCGAACGTCTTCGCCGGTTCTGAGCGAATCGAAGAGCTGGTTGCGATAGATCTCGGTAGTACCGACTATCAGCGGAGCATCGGCATTCTCTTTTCGGTCACCGGTGAGAATGCCGACATTTTCGGGCCCAAACTCTTTGGAAAACTCAATGTATTTCGAATTCGTCAGCGCTTTCAAAGGGGTTGTGTACCAAATCTGTTGGCCTTTCGCGAGCAGGCGGCGGATCTCTTCGCGGGCGATCCATGTTTTGCCGCTGCCGGTCGGCGCGGTAACAAGCACATCAAAATGCTCGATCGCCTCCAAGGCCTCAAGCTGGAAATCATCGGGAACGAATGGACGCTGGGTCGGAACACCGATGCCGGAAAGCAGCTCTTCGACCGCTCGAAGTTGCGAAGCGGTTTGTCGAGATTCAACCGTTTTGTCGGAACTTTCACGTCGCGGACCGCGTTTGTAACTTCGGTCGCCCGAGCGGTTTCGACGCTGATCTTTCCGACCTCGGCCTCGGTCATTTCGCGGCATATAGGGCGATGTTAGCGGTTAAATAGATCAATGTCTAAAGCTTCCAAAGCGACTTTCGGGATGTTAGAATGGTTATTTGTTCCGCAACCTCTGTGCGAAACAGGGCGTCAAACGCTTTAGCCTGAAGTTATTGGTGTTGAATGAGTTTGAGCGTGAATTTATATATGTTCCAGCAGGAATTGTACAACGAGCCATCCACTGTAAAAACGCAGGAAGGCGACCTATTTCATAATTACGAGATCAAGAACTGGGAGCTTGGGCCAAGGGTCTATAAAATCCTGGCAGCGTCCGTGATCCTGAACCTTGCTGCGATCGGTTTCATTGCTCAGACCGACCTACTCGCACGTAAAGGATGCGATAGCCCGTGGGCGGGTCGAGTATGTCAGGTCCTGGATATGGCATACGTAGGAACGATGCTGTTCGGAACGGAACGGGAATACGTCGACAAGGAATACGAGAAGATCGACCTTGGCGATTCGGATATTACTTTCATAGACGCAAGTAATATCGAACCGCGATTTAGTTATCCGTCTGACTACGATAAGTACGCAAATCCTGAGAAGTATGCGGCTGAACAGGCGGCTGCACAGAACCCGATCTCGAATTATACCGACAGCTTTCCTAATCCAACAACGAACGATCTGCTTTCAAAGGCGCCCGTATTGCCGAAACCGAATAATGATGCAGTGGTCGGTGTGGTCCCTGATTCACCGTTTTCGATTGGTGATTCGGCAAATACACCGATGGTCAAACGAGGCAGAAACCGCCCGGGTGTGAACCGTCCGCCGGTTAGCAATTCGAATACAGATCTGACAACCGCTCAAAATGATTCGAATACAAATTCGAATACGAATACGGCGATCAGCACCGACCCGGTAGCAGCGGTCGAGATCAACAAACGGCCGATGGCGGAACTCGGGAATACGATAAATGCTATCCGCGAAAAAGGGCAGTTGAATTTGGAAAGCGAATTCGTGGTGAACGGCATTGGAAAACTTGATAAGACCGGCAAGTTGGATCCGAAAACATTTCGATACGTGAAGGCGGCCGGAACAGATGAGGCGTTGGTTAACGTCGTTAAAGATTCGATCGAAGCTATAAATGAGGCAGGATATCTTGCGTACATTAAAGATATTATCGGCAAAGAACTGAATTTTACATTTCAGCAGGATAAAGAAAATATTCAAGCAGTCTTTCAGTCGGACTTGGATAACGATTCCCTTGCTAAACAACGAAAGACGAGTCTTGATCTTTTGATCGCCCTCGCCAAACAGCAAAAGCAAGGCCAGAACGCGAGCGCAGATGACAAGGACGACCTCGTACTTTTGGATGGCGTAAAGACCGAAGCGATCGGAAAAAAGCTTGTGATCACATTCGTAGTTCCGAAAGCGATCGCTCATCCGATGATCCAGCGTAAGCTCGCAGAGCAAGCGGCTGAAATGAAGAAACCGAACGGCATAGCAAATATAGCAGGGCCAAGCGAAACGTCGGCAAAATAAACTTTGAATTCTCGAAAGAACCAAAATTCGCTTTTATTCTTGACCACGCTTGGGGTGTATCTCGGCCTGTTGGTTGTCGGCGGTGCCGCGCCGCAGACCTTCGCACATTCGGCGACGACACGAAATTTTGAGCTGGTTGATGAGATCGAAGTCAAGGACGATCTCGATAACAAGCCGGACGGTTGTGATGTTGGCCACGAAGAGCCCGTTGACCTTCAGACCAAATTTCTGTGGTTCAACGATAAAAGCCTCGATTCTTACGAGTCGTTAGTTGAAAGCATTCTAGAGGCCTATCCCAAAAAGCAGTTCTCGTCAATTGAACTTGCATGGACGACGGTTGATGCGGAACGTCCTTTTCGAAAAGTAGATTTCTCTGGCCCGCTTCTGCCTGATTCGGAAATTACAGAAGAACTCAATTCCGATTTTCCTTTCGTAGCAAATGGATTTCCGGGGAAAGATGTGGTCTTCTCTGTTTCCCGAAACAACGGCAAGACAAACTTCAGTTTCGAATCTAAAAGTTTTCGATACGACACGCCGCTTGTCAGGTCGCTTTATTCTAAAGCACTTGATTACTACAGGTGCAGTGGCTCATTAGAAACTGCTGAGCTCATCTACAAGAATACTCAGGTCGTCGTTGAAAATAACAATCTCATCATCTCGACACGCCTCGCTCGTGGTTCACTCGACTCGCTACTTTCTCATAGCGCGAAGTAGCGGCGAGCGGAACTTCATTTCCTCATTTCTCGCCAAATAATCACCGCAGAAGCCCGACCGTTAGGGGGGCAAAAGGAAGCCTCGGGGCAAGCTAGCCTCTGTTTTATTCAGGCTTCCATAAAGAGGAAACATGCCAGTAAACAGTTTTGCAGACAAATTAGTAAAGAAGGTTTTCGGGTCGTCGAGCGATATCTTTTTGAAAAAAGTAAAGCCGACGGTTGTCGAGATCAACGATTGGGAACCGAAGCTCGAAAAGCTTTCGGACGATGAGCTGAAAGCTCAAACCGCCAAGTTCAAGGAGATCATTGCTCAATATCTTGACGGCATCGAGGACAAAGTAGAACGCGTTCGCGAAGAACAGGAGATCCTTCACCGGATCTTGCCCGAAGCCTTTGCAACCGTTCGCGAAGCCTCTCGCCGCGTGACGGGAATGCGTCATTTCGACGTCCAGA
>QHXS01000191.1 GCA_003223975.1 Acidobacteriota bacterium | reverse complement strand
CTGTCAGAAATGACAGGATTCGACCGCCCTTTTGCCGAGTTCAGAACACGCTAAATTCACTGACGACCAACGCGGCGGTCGTCTTGGGTACGGAAACGAGATGGGCGGAAAATCTCGAAGGGTCGGTCGGTGCCCGGACAATTCGAACATCCGGATCCAGTTGGAATTCGAACGCATCCATACCAAACGGCAAACCTTCGCCGATCGATTTTAGAGCAGCTTCTTTAAGACTCCAGTAGCGGAGGAAGGTTCGAACGCGCTCGACGGTTTCCAACTTTTCGAGTTTCACGGCCTCGGCGTTTGAAAAAAACTCTTGGGCGAGTTCAATAGCCTCGATGTTTTGTCTCTGATCCTCGATGTCCACTCCGATCGCGTGCGACGACGACCATGCTCCGAGACAACCAGACGAGCACGATGAAAAACTGAACGACAAGTTATTTCGATCAGTAAGAAAAGGCCGTCCTTTATCGGTCTCACTGAATTGGACTTGTGATAAGTCTTGATTTGTGTCGTCTGCAAGGAATGCGCAATATCGACGAAATGCCCGTCGCTGTATGAACCGCCTTTTCCCATCATCCGTTTTGAACAATTCAGCTCGTTGCCGTTCCTCGTCCGAAAGCACGTTCGCACAACGCTTGAGCACTTCTATATCGGTTGAAAATGGCAAATAGAGTACGATCGCTTGGCCGCGCACCGATGTTGGCGTGCAGTCCCACATGCGCCTCTCGAACCACTTCATCACCCATTTTTCATTATTCGCGGTCATAAACAGTCACGGAGCAAGTGCGGGAATTACTTTGATAAGCAACTCGAAGAAAACCAGTTCGATCGCGTAAATCGCCAATGTTTGCCGACCGATAAAACTTACGACACCGGCGATCGGGCGCGGCGGCTGTAGGCGGCTTGCACCGCGCGAAAACATGCAAAGACAAAGAGCCAAAATGCCTACACCGATCGCGGCGACCTCAAGCTGAGTCGGAGAAAATGAAAATTCCTTTTGTTCCTGCCAAACATAAACGATTACAGTAAGAACGCAGATGATCGTTCGGATCGACCCGGTTCCGAATATCGACTTACGAACTGATGCAATGGTGCTCGATACTTCTTGCACGTTATTCGTCGATCTTTCTTCCACAAACATGCGTTGCGAGATCCCGAAAAGAGCCCAGAGCCAGCCCTCCGAACCGTAGTCCACCGCTATTCCGGCCACCGGCAGCAAGGCGACAAATGCAATGGCCAGAAATGCATATGCGATCCAGCCGTAACGCTGCACGAGCGATTCCGCATATGGCTTGCCGAGTCGGATGATCGCAAAGCTTAAAAGAATATTTGGCGCGACCCACTTCCAGTCGTTATTGGAACTTTCGAGAAGAGTGAGTATTACGCCAAGGAAGATCCATTGGAGAGGTACACGGCGAGTTTGAGCGTAACCCATCAGAAAGAAAAACACGGGAGCCGCGAGGCGTCCAAACACCGTCCACCACGCCTCGTTGTCCATCAAAAAGTAGCCGGTGTGGTCGACCAGGACCATAATGATCGCAAAGGTCTTCAGCCAATCCGTGCTGTCAATTATCCGGGCGATCCCTTGAGACGCGTTCGTGTCGGACAAAATCTCCGGTTTTCTTAATTCGAATGCCGCCGGATCACTCACTGGCTCCGCCGGGCTTCCTTCATAGGTTGCTGTCGATACGTTCATCTCCTTGAGTACCAGAGAAAGCGGCATGAGAGTGGAATCGCGTTCGATAACGGCACCGCCCATAATCGTGGCGCCTGTATTTACTGCACAGCCATCGCCGATCGACGTCCGCTTCACCGTCAACGTCAAGTTCTCGAACGTATGCAGTTGCAGGTATCCGTCAATAAAACAGTCGCTCCCAAAGTTCACAGCGTTCCAATCGAAGCACTGCATCGGTTCCGTAATGATCGTCCGTTCGCCTATCCGGCAGCCCATTAAGCGGAGAATTGAATTTGCCAGCGTTGTTCCGGCGAGAAAGCGGAGTGGCTCACGGCACCATACAAAGAAACAATCTTGTGCAAAGAAGTATGCGAAATGGCGCCACGACCAGAACGGCGTTGAATGATCTGCTCCCCAATTCGCTCCTACGATCAGTTTCTTGACCGCGACACATAAAAGAAGCACCGCGAATTCGGCAAGGACCAACGCCGCAAGTGCGCCGGCAACCGGATGCTCGACAGACCTCTGCAGGAAAATGTAAAGGATCGTGAAAAGAAGCTCGGCGGTGATCGGTATCATCCCGATGCTAAAAACGTCGTTCAGAAAGACCCGCGTGAAAAAAAGCGGAAAACTGGCAACTCCGCCTTCGTTTCCGGTGGCTGGCAATGTTGCAAATCTCACCGGCGGATTGCCGGCGACGGTTATCTGCGAGCCCGCTCGCGACTGCATCTGGCGCCTGAAGTTGATCTCGCTGACCGGGGTCGAAACGCCAAGAAGAAAGTTTGACGGAAACTTGCCATATTCCGCAACGCAATTGTTACCAGTAAAGAAATTTCGGGGCATGTCGAGTTGGCGAAGCTTGATGTGTTCGGCACCGTAATCGAGCATGTTTGTAAAGCATCCATTCGACCAGAAAACCTGTGAATCCGCAGTAGCAAGTTCGGGTACCAAGCCGTACATTACGTCGCATTCGGAGGCTCCGACGCGCTCAAAGCGCATCCCGGCTAGGGCCCGCAGGTATTGTCCGGTGATCGTCCACGTCCATTGGGTTTGGATGGCATTCATTCGATGCGTTCGATACAACAGGAGGGTCGCCTTGAGCCCGCGCGATGGGTATAGCCCGGGGGATGCCGCGGTCAGCCGAATGAAGATGCAACCAAGCACCGAGGTCGCAACGATGCTGACCCACGTAGTGACGAATGTGAAAACAGTAAGGTGCCAAACCAGCACAAGGAACGGGCCCGTACGTAGATCAGCCCCAAACGTGTTCATTTCCGCGGGAAGGAAATAGGTACCGACGATCCACAAGATGATCGCTACGGGGACGGCATTAAGTGAGAATGCAATAACGATCTGCATCAGCACATTCCAGGTCTCGAGTAACCATATCGGCTGACTGTATTCGCACGCTTTTGCAGTACGGTTCAGTTCGGTGCATCGACCTGTCAGGCGTGCCGGTGCACCCTCCCAGACCTCGTGCGAGCCGGTGTCTGTCAGAACCGGCGTGAAGGGCGTGATCCATGTGCCGCGGCCGACCGTTACATTGTTCGACACGGCCGCGCGCATACCGATCTTGCAGCCCCTCTCCAGATGGATCGGGCCTACCTCTAAATACTGGCCGGACCATCGTGTTGTTTGTACATAAGCACCCGACTGAATAGCGACGTCGTCTTCGATGGTCAACAGGTCAAGCGGGCCGTAAAGCACCGAATCATGAGCGCACTGAAGGTTCTTGCCGACCGTAGCACCAAGTTGCCTGATCGCGAACGCTCGAAGGGGCGCGCTGCGGTAAAGCGCAGTCAGTGGAACGAGCACCATGCTCTCGACGCGTAAAATACACCAGAGGCGCAAATGCATCCGGCTCCACTTCGGGTACACGCCGGGCGTTACACCGCTTTTGTAAACGTCGCCGCTGATAAATGATTTGATCAGCATTGCCCAAATAAGTCCGGCGAACGGGAGACTTAGAACAAGAAGATATAAGCCCAGCCCGGCGGCAACGAATTCCCACAGGCTCGCACTCATAAATGAGATCCCGATATCGGCATTGTCGAGCAACAGGACGAGCGCGATCAGAGCAGGCGAATACTGGAACAGCGAAAACAGGATTTGCAGCGTTGTGAAATATCGAACGGACAGCACTTCGGCAGCTGCCTCATCACGTGGGACCCTTTCCTTTCCAGGTTTTGGGATCTGCGGACTCGCAGCCGCACCTTCGACTTCACGCGTGTGGACCGCGACTTTCCGTGCCGTATCGCAATCACTGAGCAAAGAGCGAACACTGATCGGCCGCCCTGCGGCACGCAGCTTCTGAGCCAATCGCGCGATGACGATCGAGTGGCCGCCTGATTCGGCGAAACCATCGTCAGGTCCTATCGGCGCCTCGAACACTTCCCGGCAGATCGAGAGCACTTCCTGGCAATCAAGATCGATATCTGTTTCCGAAAGCAAAAGCTCGGCCCCGTCGTCGGAGGCCTTATACATGGCTTGCCCATCCGACCCGCCGTTTTGCAGTAAATGAGAAAGGTTTGGCAAACAGTTACGATCGATCTTTCCCGAAACCGGCTTCGTGACGAATTTCTCTATAAGAAAGATCCGTGTCGGGACCGACGGCTCCGGCAATTGATCCGCTAGCGTCGCGGTCACGTGCTCGGCCCATTCGAACGGAGCGGATGCGACCACCGAGAATTCTTTTTTTGCGACTGACGGCGCCGAAACGAATGCAACCAACGTGTCGTTCTGGTAATCGAGAACCGCGGAATCGATCTCGCTGAACTGCGTTTGAAGAATGTCCTCAACCGCCTGGGCCTCGACTCGATGGCCGCGAACTTTCATTTGCGCGTCGATCCGTCCGAGAAAATGCACTTGCTGCGTTTTGATGTCGATCCTGCACTTGTCGCCCGTACGGTAAAGGCGGCCGTACTGAGGATGCTCGATAAACTTCGCTTCAGTCTGCTCCGGCAAGTTGCGGTAGCCGCGAGCCACGTGGACGCCGCCGATACACAGCTCGCCCACCTCACCGTGCGGCAGCGGCTGTAGCTGGTCGATTTCGAGGATCACATAGGTTACATTCGGAAATGGCGAGCCGATCGTGACGGGTTGTCCTGGCCGTAGGCTCTGATGGCTCGTATCCGTGCTCGCTTCCGTGGGCCCATAGGTATTGATGATCTGTCGTCTGTTACGCGTCCATGGCTCGACGAGCGCGCTCGGAAACGCCTCCCCGGCCGGTACGATATATCGGCACAGCGGATATGGAAGATCTATTTCGGGATTCTGGGTGAGAGTCGTCAGCAGCACCGGCGGGCAAAAGAGTACCGTGACCTCAGCTTCGCACAGGATCGGTATCAGATCCGGCCCGGACCTAACTTGCTCCTTCGTCAGCATTACTACCGCGCAGCCCGACACCCAGGCACTGTACATTTCAGAGATACTTCCGTCGTAACCGAGCGACGAAATGAGCGAGGTCGCATCCATCCCGGGAATAAGATCGAAATAATCGGCGTAGCTCAGCGCAAGATTCACATAACCGGCGTGCGGACATTCGACACCTCGTGGGGTCCCGGTCGTTCCACTGGTGTAAAAGATGGTCGCAAGGCGCTGGGTTGGATCGTCCAGCCACGTTGGCGGTTCAAGGCGCGTCGTTGTTGCCGACAACTCCAAGACATCGAGCGTTGGCAGATCGCGAAATTTGTCTTGCCCTCGCGTTAAAATAACCACCGGCTGCGCGTCGTTGAGCATGTGGGTGATCAACGTTTCGGGCAAGGTGGTGTCGAGGAACATCAACGTCCCGCCGGCTTTTAGGATCGCGAGATGCGAGGCCACGATCTGCCAGTTATCCTGAGACATTGCCACGGCAACGACCTGATCAGGACCTGTAAGATATGGCGAAAGCGCCGCCGCGATCGTTTTCGCTCGCGTGTCGAGCTCTGCGAAAGTCAGAGACTCGCCGGTGTGTGGGATCTGCAATGCCGTGAGATCAGGAAATTTTTCAGCGGACCGGCTGAAAACCTCTGTGAGCCATTGAACGCCTTTTTGGTGAGGTACGTTAAGTAAATGATCCCTGCCGAATACTTCCGTCAGACTGCACGGGTCGGTATCCGCTTTTTCTTGCGGATCCGTTGTCCCGACGTACCGCCTCCACGCCGCGAACGTCAGTGCAAGGAATATGGCGGCGGCAATTGCTATAGAAACTACCGTCATAACCGGCTACTCGTCGCTTTGGCGTTTTTGGACTCTAGAATTTTCAGTGCTCTCGTGATCAGCGGGTCCACCCCGTTTTCTATATCGGACTTCTTATTTAATAGTTTAATGTCGACAGGCACGCCGACGCCTTCATAGCACACCATGTCTGCCGAAAAGTACTTTTGATACGACAGATTGTATCGCCAGCCGTTGGGCAGTTTCTTCTCAAGCGTATACGAAAATATGCCGTTGGTGCGATCGCCCACGATCGCAACGTAAGGCAGTTGTTTGATCGCCAACGCAAATGCTTCACCGCCGCTGAAAACAGAATCACAGGTCAGCAGAACTATCGGCCCCGTGAATTGCACGTCGCCTTGCGGCTCGATATGCCAGGTCTTCAGCGGTCCATATTCATCTTCCCCCGGACCGAGTTTTGCCTTTCTATGAAAAGCGACGCGTTTGCGGTCGCAAAACCGGTTGATGATCGTGATCGCGGTACTGTCGTCGCCCCCCGGGCAGTCGCGAATATCGATGATGAATCCTTCGAGCTCGCTAAAGTCCCCTGAAATTTTGTCGAGAGCGCGTGTTAATTTCCCTTTCTTGATGCCTTCGAGTTCGAGTATCCTCACGTAGCCTACCGAACTCGATCTGGAATATTGAAGCATCCAGGCATCGGTCTCTTTCGGCCTTCCGAATCCGTTAGCAACCAAGGTCTTTACCGACGTCTTGAAAAGCTGCCTGATCTCTTTTTTAGTGAATTCCTGCCAGAATCTCGGTGTTTTTTCCGGAGTGAAGTGTCGTTTCTTACCGCCGATCTTTGCGGTTAGACCGACATGCCCGTCATTCAATGGGCCAAGCATCTCGCAGAGAACGTCGAAAAGCTCTTCGTCCGTTGTATACGTTGTTACTTTCGGTCGGTAAGTTTTATATTGCCTGGTCCAATTGACTTTTCTCAGATCGAAAAATGGATACCTTTTATAAAAGGTCTCCCACAGTTTCTCGAAATTCTTCTCGGCATCGCGATCGATCATTGCGGCGTCGACCTTGGTTCTGTGGCAGTCCCTATGAATTCCTTCAATCGAAATACCGTTCGAGCTTCCCTTTTCGACGAACGTCCAACGTGACGCAGTGAGGCCCGCCGCCGAGCAGTTTCGAATGACGAAGTTTTAGGGGAATGACGTCGAGTCCTTCCTTTTCAAGAGTTTTGATAAGCGTCGGTTGATTGTGGTCGACGACGACAAGATCCGGACTGACGCTAAAGCAATTCATGTCGATCCAATCGCTGCCAATGCAGTTGACAAGATAATCGGCGTCGTACCTGTCTGTGTTTTCCATCGGCGGACTATAGATCACTTTCCACTGCTTGAGAATATCGGGCAGGGTGTCGTCATTGAGACGAGACGGATTTGCGAGAACCAGTCCCGGCCTCAACGCGACCAGCGTCGAATCGATATGACTTCCGTAATAAACGTCTTTGAGATAGTGGATGCGGTATTTGTCGCCAAGAACCGACTGCAGCCATCGGCCGCCCATTTCGTTCCCGGTTGCGCTTACCAGATAGATCAGATCTTCCCCGAACCGCAGAACATTTGCGGCATCGAATGCGGGTTCATCATTTCGCGGCGTGGGCTTGTCGGGGTCAAAGCCCTCGAAGAGCGAGTCGAGGAGCATCGGTTTTGGAGCACTTATCCACTTAGCGCCCGACTTCCAATACTCCATCAGCAGCTTCCGATAGCTGAATGTTTCCTGCGAACGGCTGCGGATCACATTCGGCGTTTCGATGATCTGATCGCCGATGACCAGAAGAACATCGCGGGGACAATAATTATAGTATCCGTGCGATTCCCAGTTGATCGTCGAAAACGTTTCCTCATGCGGCCATGTGTCGGGACGTCGGACTTTGACACCGCAGCTTTCGAGAGTGGCAGCAAATTCGTTGAGGTCCTCTTCGGTTTCATCAATGACGTATTGCGGAAACGGCCCGCGCGGAATTTCGGATATCTGGCGATCCGGAAACTCAGCCATCTGCGTGCTCGGGTCGCGGGTCGGAAACCGAGCATTCAGCGGATTGCCAACAATAACTTCTTCCAGTTGGTCCCATTCATTACAACTCCAAACCTTTGAACCCACGGACCGATCCGGCGGCGGCTCAGCTGCTGATGTTTCTCTTTCCCAGACCTCATCGGCTGCGATGGGCGTTTCACGATTCGAAAGGTCGTTCATAATTTCACCACCTGTTTGAGTTGCTGAAGAAGTGAGGGAGTTCCATTGCGGCGCCGGACGAACTCGCCGCCTGAAGCACGAAATTGCCCACTCCAAGATCGAGCACGCCGAGCCCGAACGGCGAAAATATTCGCGGTCGATCGTCAAACTCTACTCGCTTTTCGAGTACATCGACGAGAGTACCCGCGATAAATTCGCGATTTCCCACTTTCATCTCGGTTAAATGGAGCGACGTTCTCGCCTTAAGGCTGTGCTCGACATCATCGACGATATTTTGTGACGACAAGATCACATTTGGACAAATGTCCCGCAGCGAAAGATGCAGCACAGTCGGCGAATGCTCGAAAAGTCTTTCATCGTCAAGATACGGTTCCGACGCTGTCGTTGCAAAAAGTACTAGTGAAGAGTCGGACACTGCATCGTCGAGCCGATCATGTATAACTGCATCGACAGCTTGAACGTCACGCAGCCAGTTGCCGAACTGTTCCGCCTCTGCTCGATCGACGTCATACAAATTTACTTTGTTGAATTTCCAGTTTCGAAACAGCAGCCATTCGACCGTGGTGCGGGCTATGACACCGGTTCCTATAACACCGAGCGTGCCCGAAAAAGGTTTGGGCGAAATGTTCTCAGCAGCCAGAGCTGCAGACGCGGCAGTCCGTGTCGCGCTAATGAGTGACGCTTCTATGCACGCAAGCGGGTAGCCGGTCGTCGGATCGTTCAGGATCAGGACCGCCGATGCCCGAGCTAAATTGCTGTTACGGTTTTCAGGAAAACTGGAGATCCACTTGATCCCGCTCTTCTGCACCTGCCCGCCTAGATGCGCCGGCAGTGCAATGATGCGAGAACTCGGTTTGTCCGGATATCGGAGAAAGTAGCTATCCGGATTGACGCTCTGGCCCGAGCCGTGAAGTCTGTATGCCGTTTCGACGGCATCGAAGACTTCTTGCTTGTGCTCGTCGAGAACATGCTTCACCGTCGATCCGGGAATTACAAAAAATGAAGGAGCCGATCGCACGCCGTTATTCTCCCGAGGCCCCGTTTTTGGTGTGTTTATGCCCGTTGCCATTAGCGCTATGGTTCCCGTGTCCATTGCCATTGCCGTTTCCGTTAGTCGATGAAACGACTTGCAGCATTTCGCTTGGAATTTCGGGATATTTGGAAGGGAGCGAAGATCCACCCCTAAATTCGACTCCGCCGGCAACGGAAGCGACTACTGTAGATATCGGGATGGTCTCGGCGACTCGCGGCTTAATGAAGTTCTCCACCCACTGCGGATCATAGATCGTATCGAGGTACTTTTCCCCCAGATCGGGCGAGATAGCGACGATAGTTTCACCGGGCTTGAACTCCGACGCAATGGACTGCACAGCAGCCAGCACGCTTCCGGTGCTGCCGCCGACGAGCAAATGCCGTTCGCGTGCAAACGATAGGCAGGCTTCGACGGTCTGTTCTTCCTCGATCGAAATGATCCTGTCCGGTTTTGCATGATCGGCAAGTTGCGGCCGCACGCTCGTACCGATGCCCGGAATGCTTCTCTTGTTCGGCTCTCCTCCAAACGTGACCGAACCGACAGGTTCGACAGCGACAACCTTTATTCCGGGGAATTCTTCGCGAAGTCGTTCGGACACGCCGCCGAAAGTTCCGGTCGTTCCCGTGCCGACGAACATCCAGTCGACGCGATCGAACGCTTGGGCGATCTCCGCCGCGGTCTCTTCCGCGTGAACATTCTTATTTGCGATATTCGAATACTGATTCAACCAGACGGCATTTGGGTTTGAATGCAGCATCTCATCGATCCGTTCCAGCCTTGTTCCAAGAAAACCGCCGACAGCATCACGGTTCTCGACAACTATTACTTTTCCGCCATAGAGCTCAATGCTCTTGATCGCGGCTCGATTCGCATTGGGGTCCGTTACGCAGATAAATTCGTAACCCTTGGTCGCACACACGAGGCTCAGCGCAAGCCCGAGATTTCCCGATGACGATTCGATCATCACCGTTTCGCCCGGCATAGCAAGGCCGCGTCGTTCGAGGTCTTCGACAAGGGCGATCGCGGTCTTTACCTTGATCGAACCGGTAACATTAAAACCTTCAAGTTTCAGAAACAGGTCATGCCCGCCTGCGAACGCAGCTACACGATAAAACAGGTCGCGAAAGATCAGTTCCAGTGGTGAGTCGATGATCATGACGAAACTTCCCTTAGTTTGAATAATCTGCCTGACGCAAAATACTTTCAGTTCCTAATTACTACTAATATTGCGAAAAAGGAGTGGCCCGATAACTGTCAAAAGTTATAGGTTTTTGGCGAACGCGTTTCTCCTTTGGGAAGAGTAGTTTGGCTATTCTATCTGAATCTCCGATCGCCCGTAACCTGTCAGAAGTTACAGTGCTGGATTATTGCGTAAATCGAGGAAAACCAGAGCCCTTTCAATAAAAAAGGCAGCCCGTAAGGACTGCCCTATTTGAACCTGAAATTCTAAGTCTAAACCTAACCACCTTCCTTTTCGCGTGGATCGACGACTAATTCGAACGCCATTCCCGGCTTTTTCGGCCTGTCATGGCCCTTGGGATTATCGCGCGGGGGCTTTTTCACAGGGTCGATCGTCGGCGGATTCTTCGGCGGCTTGTCCCTTTTATCGTCCTTTTGGGCGGAAACCGAGAGGGCAAGGCCCACGACCGCAACAAAAGTGAATAACATGTTTCTTAAGATCTTCATTACTTCTACTACTTTCTCTCCCTTTGATCTCAACGCTATCGGGGAAGAGGGAAAGTGCGTCCGCTTCTCTTTAGGCAAACCAGATGCCAAAGACCTCGTTTTGACGTTTACCTACCGTAATTAGTTGGAAATTATCGCACATCTAGAACTCGGCGGCTGACAAATCTTTACGTTTTCGGCGCGTTTCACACGAAAACGTGAATTCGGCGAGGATTTGGTCAATTAAGATTGCTAAAATAATGCAACATGACCGAATCTGCCGCCTCGCCCGACCGTTTTCGTGCAATTCTCGTGCTTGCTTCAACCGTCGGGACCATAGGTTTTAACATTCTTTCCGCCCTCGGCCGAATAAACAGCGTTACGCCGGCCGACATCTCAAACAGGTATTTGACGCCAATAACGCCCGCAGGTTACGCATTTTCGATCTGGAGCCTGATCTACGCAGGTTTGATCGCCTTCAGCATTTACCAGTTTTTCCCTGCTAACTTAACAAAGCTTCGAAATATCCGGATGCCTTATATCCTGAGCTGTTTACTGAATTGCGGCTGGATCTATGCCTGGCACTATGACCAGATTCCGGTTTGTTTCCTGTTGATATTGTTCTTGGCTCTTGTCCTGTTTCGGATCAATTCGCGGCTTCGTTCAAAGGACACGCCGCGCGATTATTGGCTCGTGAAAGCACCTTTCGCCGTTTACTTCGGTTGGGTCACGGCAGCCGCTTTGATCAATTTTGCGGTATTGCTCGCTTACTTAGAAACCGGGCTATCCGGTGAGGCATGGAACGGAGTGGCATTGGGGTTGATCGCGGCCGCCGCAGTGCTCGGGCTCCTGGTTCGCTTCACCCTTTCAAATTATCTTTACCCGCTTTCGATCGCATGGGCCTTGACCGCGGTCGCCGTAAAACAAAGCGGCAATACCGCGATCGTTGTCGCTTGCGCGTTCGCAGTCGTTGCCTGCCTTATCGCAACACTTAGTTTCGTTGTAAACTTGCCTTCGCATAGCGCATCGCGAACAACAGCCCAATGAGCAATAGCAAACTTTGCATTTCGATCTGCGCGAAAAACTCGGAGGAACTGTTCGAGAGGATGGTCCGCGCCGAGGACCTTGCAGATGTTATTGAGGTGCGTTTCGACTGCCTAGAAGGCGAAGATATCGTCGAGATCGCGAATAAGCTGTCCGCGACCGGAAAGAATTTCCTGCTTACATTTCGTTCGCCGGAACAAGGCGGTCACCGGGAGATTTCCATCGAGCAAAGAAAAGAATTCTGGTCGCAAGTACCAGCAACCAAATGGGCCGACGCAGAGCCCGACATTGTCGAGGACGTCGAGGCACGCGGTTTCGAGAAATTGATCTGTTCATATCACGCGACATCGAATACATTCGCAAACATCCGGCAGATCTTCGCGTTGCTTGCAGATACGAAGGCCGATGTTTTGAAGATCGCAGTGCCCACCGATGCAGCGGTCGATGCGATCCCGCTATGGAATCTGCTTGACGCTGCAAAAAAAGAAAACAAAGGAATTATTCCGATCGCCATGGGCGAAGCAGGCAAATGGACGCGAATTCTCGGCAATACCCACGGCTCTTTCATGACATTTGCCTCGCTTGGATCCGGGGCAGAAACTGCGCCTGGACAGATCTCGGCGGAAGACATGCTAAATGTTTTTCGCTTGAACGACCTCAGCCGCGAGACGGAGATCTTTGGCATCGTCGCGGGCGATACCATGTATTCCCTTTCGCCGTGGATGCACAACGCCGCTTTTAAGGCCGCTCGTATGGACCGCGTTTTCATCCCGCTGCAGACCGATAACATCGAGGAATTTATCGTGCGAATGGTCAGGCCGGAAACGCGCGAGGTGGATCTTAATTTCAGAGGGTTTTCTGTCACCAATCCGCACAAACGCATGATAATGAAGCACCTCGACACGGTCGACGAAACGGCCGCCAAGATCGGCGCCGTGAACACTGTGAAGGTCGAAGGTGGAAAGCTCGTCGGTTACAACACGGACGCGCCGGGATTCATTTCGCCATTGATAAAAGTGCTCGGCGGCGTGAAGGGCAAGCGCGTCGCGATCGCCGGTGCCGGCGGAGCGGCACGTGCCTGCGCGTTCGCCCTGAAACAGGAAGGTGCGAACGTTACGATCTTCGCCAGAAGTTATAAGAAAGCCAATGATCTGGCTGACTCGCTTGGCGTAAAGGCCGGTGCGATGAACAACACGTTTCGTCCGGGAACGATCGACATACTGGTGAACGCGACGCCCATCGGAACGAAAGGCGAAAATCAGCAGTTTGCGATAGCAAGCTCGGCCCAGCTGAACGGCCTCAAGCTCGTGTATGACCTCGTTTACAATCCGCTCGAAACCGCTCTGATCAAGGAAGCGAGGCGAGCAGGTGTACCTGCGATCGGCGGTCTTGACATGCTGCTTGCACAAGGGGCGCGCCAGTTCGAAATATGGACCGGCGAGAAACCGCAGATCAATGAAATGAAAAGCGCACTTCTAAAGAAACTGCGATGAATGAACGCTATAGCCGGCAAATACTTTTCAGCGACATCGGTCGCGAAGGCCAGGAAAAGCTGATTGCGTCGCGTGTCCTGATCGTCGGCTGCGGCGCGCTTGGAGCTTCGCACGCCGAAATGCTCGCGCGTGCCGGCGTCGGAAAACTGCGCATCGTAGACCGCGATTTTGTCGAATTCACAAACCTTCAACGACAAACACTTTTCAAAGAATCGGACGCCGCGGATCGCCTCCCAAAAGCCGTCGCGGCAAAGACTCGCATTGCGGAGATCAATTCCGAGGTCGATGTCGAAGCGATCGTCGCCGATGTCAATAATTCGAATGTAGAATCCTTCCTAGACGGCGTCGACCTCGTTCTCGACGGCACAGATAATTTTCAAGTCCGATATCTCTTGAATGATGCCTGCATCAAAAACGGCAAAACCTGGATCTACGGCGCAGCGGTTTCGAGCTATGGAACCACGATGACGATCATTCCCGGCGAAACGTCTTGCCTGCGTTGCATCTTCGAAGAAATGCCCGACGCCGGAAGTTCACCGACCTGCGACACCGCAGGCGTGATCATGCCGATCATCGCGAGTATTTCGGCGGTTCAGGTCACGGAAGCCATAAAGTTATTGGTCGGAAAGCGTGGTGAGCTTCACGGCTCGCTAATGCAGATCGACATTTGGGCGAACGACTGGCGAAAGATAAAGCTCGCCGGCCCGCAGCCCGATTGCCCGGCGTGCGACAAGCGAAATTTCGAATTCCTCGATGCGGAATCGCAGGAATTTGCCGCCGTCCTTTGCGGCCGAAATGCCGTCCAGGTCGCCCCGCCGAAATCCGTGCAGCTCAACCTCAAAGAACTTTCGAACAAACTAGCGGCGTTGGGTGATGTAAAACAGAACGAGTATCTCGTACGATTTTCCACCGACGGCAAGGAGATAACCGTCTTCCCCGACGGCCGCGCGATCATTAAAGGAACGGACGACATTACCGAGGGAAGATCGCTTTACGCAAAATATGTCGGAAATTAGATGAGTAGCAAACCAAAAGTTGTGATCATCGGCGGCGGATTTGGCGGCTTGTGGGCGGCGAAGTCGCTTGCCAACAAACCGGTCGACGTCACGCTGATCGACCGAAAGAATCACCACGTCTTTCAGCCGCTGCTTTATCAGGTCGCGACCGCCGTTCTTAGCCCGGGTGAGAT
>QHXS01000154.1 GCA_003223975.1 Acidobacteriota bacterium | reverse complement strand
GTCGGCGGCGGTATCGTGGCGGTTATGCCGGGCAAAGGCGCCATCGCAGTGTTTTCGCCGCGACTCGACGATGCCGGCAACAGTGTAAAAGCTCAAAAGGTTATCGAGTATGTTTCGAAAAATCTCGACTACAACCTCTTTACGCCAGGTTCCGTTGGTTTGAAGTAAGCGAGCCTAACAAGTAAAGGGAGTTTGAGCGATGTTCACAGCAACACTTTGTTCATCCATAGCAAGGCGACGGGGAAGCTTCTGTTTCTCCGCCGCCTTGCTCCTCACTATAAACCTTTTCGCCGCCGGAAATCTGTTTGCACAGGCCAGCGTAAGTAAGCTGGTAACTCCGGCCACAAGCGAAACACCAAAGCCGAGCGATGAGCCGGCAACCGCACCTGACTCCAAAGGTCCGTTGACAGACAAGGAGCGCGCAGAGCTCCTTGAGCTGATCAAGAACCTGCAGGAGCGCGTCACAAAGCTCGAAGCTTCACAGGCTGCAGGACCGGCGAACGCTTCTCCAAACCAGACGGCAAATGCGGCTCCGAAATCGGATTCGCCGATCTATGACGGCTCAACTCCTGCAACTTTGACCGAGCCCGATCCCGACAAAAAACAGCAGGACGATAAAAAGAAGTGGGGCGTCTACACGCCGAATCTGGGGTTCAAGGTCGTCGATACCGAGTACGGCGACATGAGCATCAGTATCTATTCTTACGTTCGATATTTGAACCAGCTAGGGCTGGATCCGTCGTACGTGGATTTTTTCGGGAATACAAAGAGCGTTCAGCAACGGCACGATATTCAGCTTCTGAAGCTGCAGATCAAATTTCTTGGATGGATCATAAGTCCAAAACTCAGATATTTCTTATATGCCTGGACATCGAACGCCAATCAGGGCCAGGGGGCACAAACGGTTCTCGCTGGTAATCTTCAGTATTCGTTCAATAAGCACATCACGCTCGGTGGCGGCATAAGATCTCTGCCCGGAACACGCAGTGTCGAAGGAAACTTTCCGTTTTGGCCCAGCGTCGATTCCCGGATGATCGCAGACGAGTTCATGCGTCCGTCTTATACGTCGGGCGTTTGGGCGATGGGCAATATTACCGACCGACTCGAGTACATAACGATGCTCGGCAATAACCTGAGCACCCTCGGAGTGCCGGCCGTCCGTATAGATAACGGCTTGAACACCTGGTCGAGCTCATTGGTTTGGTACCCAACAGGAAATTTCAAAGACGGATTCAGCGGACAGGCCTGGGGGGACTTTGAAAATCACGAAAAGTTCTCAACGCGACTCGGATTTCATTACAGCAGAAGCGATGAGAACAAAGAGAGTCAGCCGAGCTCCGAAACATTTGAGAATACGCAGATCCGGTTAACAGACGGGACCGTGATATTTACTCCGGACATATTCGGCAAGGACGTGACGATCACGGACGTGCGTTGGCGAATGACAAGTTTCGACGGCGGATTTAAGTACCGAGGATTTTCGGTCGAGGGCGAATACTTCCTCCGATGGCTCGACAATTTCCGCGGGGAAAATGTCGGCGGCGTCCCGGATATTTTCGATCACGGATTCCAGATCCAGGGAACGGCAATGCTTGTTCCTAAGACGGTGCAACTTTACGCGGGACACTCAAGGATCTACGGAGACTATGGCAAACCTTGGGATTTCCGTTCGGGTATAAACTTCTTCCCATTCAAAAACAAGGTAGTGCGGTGGAACACCGAAGTTCTATACCTGCATAAATCGCCGTCCGGCTACACGTCGGTCCCGTTCGCGATCGGCGGCCGGGGATGGGTATTTCATTCGAATTTCGAAGTGGCATTTTAAGAGAGAATATTATGAAACAGAACAGAATATTTATACAAACAATTTCGCTTGTCGCGATTTTATTGTCATTCGCATTTGTCGCGTCGGCGCAAAAGGTCCGGTACAACTTTCTTCCGGGCACAAATTTTTCCCAATACAAAACCTACAAATGGCAGCGGGTCGAGAAGGCGCAATATCCTAACGAGATCCTGGACGGGCAGATCATGCATTCGATCGATGCCCAACTCGCCGCTAAGGGCCTAACTAAGAGCGACACAAATCCCGATCTTATCGTCGTCTATCAGGCGGCTGTAAATCAGGAAACGCAATGGAATTCTTACAGCACCGGCGGAGGAGGTTGGGGCTACGGCGGTTGGGGCGGCTGGGGCGGATACGGAATGGGCGGAATGGGATCGACGACCACAACCCAGTCGACGATCCATGTCGGCACGCTGAATGTTGATTTTTATGATCTGAACACAAAAAAGCAGGTTTGGCGCGGCGAAGCTACCAAAACACTTAATCCGCCAAAAGACCCTAGCAAACTTCAGGAAAGGATCGACAAAGCAACGAAAAAGCTTTTGAAAAACTTCCCGCCGCCAGCAGGCAAGTAAACGTGGGTAAATGAAACGCACTCAGTTGAAAAACGTAGGTTTTGGGTCGACGCGCTTCGCGATCACTTTCGTGTCGATCCTTGCGTTTTCGATCTACGCTTTCGGGCAACCCAGTTCGAAAGCTCCGGACACATACCTTTTCAATGATTCGCACTTCCATCTGACCAACTACATTCAGAAAGGCACGGATATTCACAAATACCTGGAGATCATGGGCGATAAGGTCGGGCGTTCCACATTGTTTGGAATACCGCTGCAGCAGACCTGGTCATATGAAAACTCGGGCGACTTTGCTCCGACATATTATCTGCAGACCGACGCGCCGCTTTACTACTACTCGTTCACGGACGCTTTCATCGCGACCACCTACTTAAAGCTCCGGCCCGAAGAACGACAGCGGCTCGACCCGATGATCACGGGTTTTAATCCGGCGGACATGTACGCAGCTGACCATATTCGGCGCGTACTCGAAACCTTTCCCGGAGTGTTTAGCGGGATCGGAGAATTCTCGATCCATAAAGAATTCGTTTCGTCCAAGGTCGCAGGCGATACGGCGAGCCTGACAGATCCGGCACTCGATCGAATTCTGGATTTTGCGGGCGAAGTCGGGCTTGTGGTCATCCTGCATAACGATATCGACATGCCGTTTGCCAAGACCGGTACCGAGCCTGTCTTCCTAAAGCAGATGAAAGAGCTGCTTCGTCGCCACCCAAAGACAACGATCATATGGGCGCACCTCGGCCTCGGCCGTGTTGTTCGTCCGGGAGGCGAGGCCAGCCCCGAGGTCGGCGAGCGTTCGAGGCCGTTCCAAAATATCGTGAATTCGATCCTGGGCGACCCAGTGTACAGCCATGTTTATTTCGACATTTCGTGGGACGAGGTCGCAAAATACGCCGTAGCATCACCTGACGCGATCAAGAGCTCTTCGGAGATGCTCAACAAATTTCCGGACCGGTTTCTCTTCGGCACCGACAATGTTGCACCTCAAGATCAGGCCACACAAATGCGCGTGTATGACATGTGGCTGCCGGTCTGGAGGCAGCTCACACCGGAAGCGAGCAGAAAAGTTCGCCTGGGAAATTACGAGCGGCTCTTTGATGAAGCGCGTCGAAAGGTTCGCTCATGGGAGCAGAAAAATGTGGTTCGGCAATAGGGAAGCGAAAACGTTTCGGTGCCGAACGTGAAAAGTATTGAACGAAGTAATGGATTCTGCACGGCTCGAAGATCGAAATGAGGTTGTTCGGCGGAACTGTCAGTTTTGACAGTATTGCTGCGGCTGTAGAGACGGTAAACTTCGTTCTGCATCCTATCGAAATACCCAAATGGAGGTAAAAATGAACCAGAAAAACCCCGACAAAAGTTTTTTGAGTCGAGCGATTCGGGGACTCAGCGTCCTGGTAATAAGCTCGGCGCTTATATTACCCGGAAATTTGATCCTTTTTGCTCAGGTGGCTCCAACAAAGCCGCCAACCACACCGGCAAAGCCGCCGGCGGATACAACAAAGGCCGCAGCGGCCGACGACGATGATGATGCGGAGGGCGAGGATGATGACAAAGCGGAATCTGTAAAGATCCCGATGGAGCAACTCGAAGCGCTGGTCGCACCGATCGCGCTTTATCCCGATAATTTACTTGGCCAGGTGTTGGTCGCGTCGACATATCCGCTTGAACTCGTGCAACTTCATCAGTGGCTTGAGAAGAATAAGGAAGTAAAGGACCAAAAAGTGCTTGCCGAAAAAGTGGCGAAGCAGCCTTGGGACCCGAGCATTCAGTCGATGGCTGGGCTTCCCGACGTCGTTAAATGGCTGGCGAATGATATCCAGTGGACGACCGACATGGGTAACGCATTTCTCGCGCAGCAGGCCGACGTTATGACGGCCGTTCAAAGTTTGCGTACGAAAGCCAAAGACAAAGGAGCGCTGGTCACCAACGAGCAGCAAAAGGTCGCGAACCAAACCGTCGAGGGCAAAGAGGTAATTATTATCGAACAAGCCAACCCTCAGGTTGTGTATGTTCCCTCGTATAACCCGTTCTATGTTTGGGGAAGTATTGGCTACCCGTATCCGGGGATCTATTATCCGCCATATTACGGCGGCGTTTGGGCAGGTGCCGCGATCGGTTTCGGCATCGGTATTGCCATGGGCGCCTTTTGGGGCGGCGGCTGGGGTTGGGGCTGCGGCTGGGGCGCAGGCAACATCAACGTAAACATAAATAATAATTTTAACCGCATCGGCGGTGTTGGCGGCGTTGGCGGAGTCGGCGGCGTTGGCGGTGTCGGCGGTGTCGGCGGTGTCGGTGGAGTCGGCGGCGTCGGGGGTGTCGGTGGAGTCGGCGGCGTTGGTGGTCCCGGTAAACCCGGCGGTGTCGGCGGAGTCGGTGGCGTCGGCGGACCCGGTA
>QHXS01000190.1 GCA_003223975.1 Acidobacteriota bacterium | reverse complement strand
AGAAGGCGATTTTAACGAATCGCCCGCGTTCGAAGACCTAAACGAATATCTAGGCTTAATAAAGAGCGAAGCGTTCCGCTGCAAGTCCATCACGACGGGGCTTTTGGATTTTAGCAGGATCCGAACCGGCGAACGTCATCCGCTCGATGTTGGCGAGATCCTTCGTTCGTCGGCGAATTTGATCTCGCATCAAAAACGCGGTAACGAGATCGAGTTTATCGTTGAAGTCTCCGACGATCTTCCCTTAGTCAATGCTGACAGCGGCCAACTCCAACAAGCTGTCATAGCCCTTGCGACGAATGCTGTCGACGCGATGCCGAACGGCGGAAAGCTCACACTTCGCGCATCGGCAAGTTCGAGAGCCGTTGCGATCGAGATCGAAGACACGGGCTTCGGTATTCCAGTCGACCATATGTCAAAGGTCTTCGAGCCGTTCTTTACCACGAAGGAAGTCGGCAAGGGAACAGGCCTTGGCCTCGCAGTCTGTTACGGTATCATCACGGACCACGGCGGCCGCGTAAGCGTCAGATCAAATGTCGGTAAGGGCACGACGTTCACTATCCTCTTACCAGTCTCGAACGATTAGCTCTCCGATCTTCAATATCCTCACAACTGCCCACCTTTCCATATGGCGAAACTACTTGTAGTAGATGATGAAAAAAACCTTCGGCTCGTGATCCAAAAGGAACTGACGCGTCAAGGCCATGAGGCTGAGGCCGCTGCAGACGGTCAGGCTGCGTGGGAAATGATGGAAGCGCGCGATTACGACGTGCTGCTGTGCGACATAAATATGCCCCGGCTTGATGGCATGGGACTGCTTCGCCGTTTGAAGGAAAAGATGCCGAACTCACCCGAGGTGATAATGCTCACCGGCCAGGGTACCGTCGAGACCGCGATCGAGGCAATGAAGCTGGGCGCATACGATTACCTCACGAAACCGTACCGCATCGCAGAGCTTACCGCACTAGTGAAACAGGCCGCGGAAAAGAAACAACTCAAGACCGACAATGTTCGCCTCCGCGCGCAGATCGAGCGTTCGACGAACAACATGCCCGAGATAATCGCGGAATCGCCGCAAATGAAGGAAGTGCTTCGGCTTGTTCGGCGTGTCGCGCCGTCAGACACCTCGGTTTTGATCACCGGCGAATCCGGCACAGGAAAGGAATTGGTCGCACAGGCGATCCATCGCTTGAGCTCCCGCGTCGGCCGGCCGTTCATCGACCTCAACTGCGCGGCCTTACAGGATACTTTGCTCGAATCTGAATTGTTCGGCCACGAAGCAGGCGCTTTTTCCGGAGCCAGGACGCGCAAGCTTGGCCTTTTCGAACTCGCCGATGGCGGCACCCTTTTCCTTGACGAGATCATGGAAATGCCCGCACAGCTGCAATCAAAGCTGCTGCGTGCGCTTGAGACGCGTTCGTTCTTTCGTGTCGGCGGCGTGAAAAAGGTTGAGGTGGACGTACGACTTGTGGCTGCAACGAACCGTGATCCCAAACTCGCGGTCGCCGACGGCGTCTTCCGTTCGGACCTGATGTACCGCGTAAACAGCTTTGAGATCTTTATCGCTCCGCTTCGCGAACGGCGCGAAGACATTGAGCCGTTGGCCCAACATTTACTCTCACAGGTCGCGGCCGGGAATACACCGGACCTGACTCAACCCGTTCTCGAAGTGCTCACAGGATTTTCATGGACGGGGAACGTGCGTCAGCTTCGCAATTGTCTCGAGCGCGCCGCACTGCTTGCCGACAACGGCCGGATCACGCTTAAGGAATTACCGCCCGAAGTATTATCACGAATCGATTCGCCGAACGTATCGGTCAGCTTCAGCCCCGCGAAACAGAACGGCGTCAATACATTTCACAATGTTTCGTCGACAAACCTTCGCGACTCAGAGCGGCAGCAGATCATCGGAGCACTCGAGCGCACAGGCTGGCACCGTGGAAAAACCGCTGAAATTCTCGGTATCTCACCTTCGACCCTCTATCGGCGGCTTCGCGAATACGACCTCGAAACGCGATAGACCTTTAGCTTTACGGAGCTATCACGTAATTAACGACATATTTTCGAAGCTTGTCTCGATTCGCTCGCAAATATGCGGGATGGTCGGATGCTATGCCGCGGTCCGGGATCGCCATTAATACGAACGCTTCCAGCAGCCCGTCCTTGTCCATCTTTTCGATAAGAGCAATGTCCGGGTTCAGAGTTTGTGCCTTTAATGTTCTCGCCATGGAAACAACGCTTCGTAAAGCATCGGCCTCCTCAGCAAGGCTGTGGCGATACGCCTTTTCGTTGGGAAACGTCCTGGCGAATTTCTCCTTTTTCCACGTTTCGCGCGTCGCCGAATAAGCGATCCATGCCATTGACCCGTCGTCTCCCGCGGGATTGACGTTTATTTGTGCTGTCTCTTTACCGTCCGCTCCCGTTTTCGTTTGCGGAATATCTATCTTCGGATGGCCCAGCCGCGTGTTGGTAGCTTGCCCCCACTGAACCATTCCCTGGATAGCGAACTGGCTGTACGGCTCGGTAATCCACGCCTCGATATATCGATCGCGTGCCAGGGCATATTTGCCCTGCTTCATTAATGGGGTCGCCGAATATCGATATGCGGTCTCTATGTACGGATCGATCGCGATCGCCTTTTGATACCAGATTTCCGCTTCGTCGTACTTTTGGTTATGCACATAAACATCACCCGAAAAAAGCGCCGCGTGATAAAGTTTCGGGTCCAGTTTTAATGCCTCCTGATATAAACGAAGCGCGTCGTCGAGCTTGCCGCTCGAAAAGAGGGCCTCGGCCTGCTGCATCAGTTCCTCTGCCTTTCGATTCGCTGTAAAGGAAGCGTCCTCGCCGCCGTCAGCCGGGATCGAATTGATCAGACCGACCACCAACGGAGAATCGTCACCCGCTTCTTTTGCTTTTACGAAGGCAGTATGCGCACGAGCCCGTAGCTGTTTTGCCTTCGCGGGATCTTTCGTATTTTTCGCCTGGCCCAAAAGCGCGAATCCTAGGTTTCGCTGCACCTCGGCGTCATTTGGGGTGACAGCGGCGAGCTTTTCCAGCAAAGGCAGAGCTTCAGTGAATTTCTGCGCTTCGGTTAGAGCTAAAGCTTGCTGTCGAAGTTTGGCGACGTCCTCCGTTTGGCCCAATGTTGGTAACAAGGCAGTGCACAGAAGGATCAGCGAGAAGATCAACCGCCGGTGCGGACCACGGTTTATTTGAATACTCATTTTAAAATACGCCCTCCAGTATTTTGGGTCAGAATTTGAAATTTTAGCTTGATTCGATGCGGAAATCTAAAACAGGGTTCTATTGATAGAAAAAAAGGCAGATCATTTAGGCGTAGGTCAGCGGAACTCGCGCCCGGACAGTTGTTCCGCCGCCGAGGCTGCTGTCGATCTCGAGGTCGCCTTTTAGCAAAGCTGCGCGTTCCTGCATGCTGATAAGTCCGAGGCCGCCAAGCGTTAACCGATCGATAGATTCCGCATCATTTTCGAAGCCAAGGCCGTCATCTTCGATTATCAGCGTGACCACGTCCTTCATTTGCAGGAGTACGCTTACGTTATGAGCGTCGGCATGTTTGCGAACATTGTTCAGCGCTTCCTGGGCGATCCGATAAAGATTTGTTTCGACAGGTTCCGGAAGGCGTTTGCCTTCATACTCGAAGGAGGCTGAGTACGAATGAAACTCGGCGGCTATACCGTGCTGATTTGACCATTCACGAACGAAACTGCCGAGAGCATTCACAAGGCCGAAGTTTTCGAGTTCCGTAGGCCGCAGTTCCCACGACAAAAATCCTATATCGCGGTCGATGCTCATCGCCGATTCCTGCACTTCGCCGATCGATCTCGATAACGAAGGATTATCGCCGCATTCATCCGTCAGAGACTCGATCCGCATGCGAAGCGCCGACATTCGCTGCCCAAGATGGTCGTGAAGGTCACGTGCGATGCGGTGTCTCTCGTTTTCCTGCGCTTCGACGATCCGGTGCATGATCTCAGTTTCGCGGCGCGAACGCTCCGCCATCTTGCGCTGCGTGACGTCGGCCAAAACCAGCACCACTCCACGTATCTTGTCGTTGTGTTTGATAGGCGCAGCGCTATCTTCGATCGGAACCTCCCGGCCGTCCTTTGTGATCAGCAGGGAGTGATTTGCAAGTTCAACGACTTTGCCCGTAGATAAGACCTTTACAACGGGATTCTCAACTCCAGCGCGTGTTTCCTCGTTGAGTATACGAACGACCGAATCAAGCTGACGCCCGCCGCATTCAGCAGAGCCCCAGCCGGTCAATTCCTCGGCCGCGGGATTCATAAACGTCACACAGCCGTCGAGATCCGTTGCGATAACGGCGTCGCCGATGCTCGACAAGGTAACTTGCAAGAGGTCGCGTTGAATTTGCAGGCGTTGCTGAGCCTCTTTAAGCCCGCTGATCACCCAGATCAAAAACAAGTACAAGACAAAAACGCTGAAATAACCGAACGCTGCGTTTGCAACGGTCGTGCCTGGAGGTATCGGAGTGAAATACACGGTAGTGATCTCGAACAAAACTGCAAGCAAGATCCCTGGCCCGCGGCCGCCGTACCATATAGCAATGACCAACGCGGCGAATACCGGGATCGTTAAGTTCAGTTTGAGGCTAAAGTAACTCAGCGAGAGCGACAGTATGATGGTCGCGGCAAAGATCACCACTGAAAGGCCGTAACTATAAAGCCAGTGCTTTCGCGCAGGCACCACAGACAACGGGGTGTAAAGGCGTGATAGTGCGTTCGAGTATTCCACAGCTTAAAACGCGAACATCGAAAACTTCGCGCAGTTCGACCAACGTTTTGCGATGGAGTTAATTGACTCGGCAAGGCTGAATTGCCAAATGGGAGGACGACTACGCGTACATAATAACAAATCGGGATGGCTAGGGAAACAAGTTCCTTTGTCAAATTTTTTCGATAAAAAGATATCGGCGCTCCGACAAGGGCATCAACCGTTCGGTAAAGTTCACGCCATTTTCCCGCAACTTGTCTCCCAATGAGGGTCCACCGAAGAAAAGAATTCTTCGCCGTTTCGCCCATTTCAAAAGCCGCGGCAGTTTCTCCGAAAATTTATCCAGGGCACGGCAGGTTATGAATTCAGCATTGTCCGGGCTCGTTTCCTCAAACTGTTTGCTGACGACCTTCGCGCGACCGCTAAGCTCCAATTTGATAAGGGCCGATTCGAGAAACTTTGCTTTCTTTTCTTTCGACTCGATCAAGATTGCCGTAAGATCGATCCGAACGATCAGGCATGGGATCGAAGGCAATCCGGCTCCGGCACCGATATCAGCAAGTTTTGCGTTCTTGGGAAGATGCTCGAGCACTGTCAGCGATTCAAGAATGTGACGCGTAGCAAACTGTTCCGGTGAGCACGGCCCAACTAGATGTAAAAGCTGATTTTGCGTTTGCACGAGGTCGAAGTAGTCCGCAAGACGTTCGAGCACTGCGCTGGAAAGCTCCAAGTCAAAAGTGCGTTGGTTCGTTCGTAACCCTTGGATAAATTCGTCGCGCATAAACTGAAAAAGGACGAAGAAGTTCATCCTTTAACCTTCGAAATTGGTGCGGACGAGAAGAATCGAACTTCCACTCTCTCGCGAGAACAGGCTTCTGAGACCTGCGCGTCTACCAGTTCCGCCACGTCCGCATGCTTTGGGCGAACATCGAGAATACTAATTCAGCTTCAAAAACTCAACTTTTTACTTGCCGCCGCTAAAACTATTCACCGAAGAAAAGCTGGTCTTACGCGAATAGTCTCGGGCGTTTGGTATATTCGAACTGAATGACTGAGCTGGAGCAGAATCTAAGTTCCATCCGCGCTCGTATTTCTTCGGCAGCACGTCGAGTTGGACGTGACCCGAATGAAATAAAGTTGGTTGCGGTGAGCAAAACACGTCCATCCGAAACGATCCGCAGTGCGATCGCGGCGGGACAGGTTGTCTTTGGCGAAAACAAGGTACAGGAAGCCGAATTAAAGATCGACGAGATCGGCCGCAAGGGAATCGAATGGCACCTTATCGGCCACTTACAGTCGAACAAAGCTCGCAAAGCCGTGCAGCTTTTCGATGTTATTCAATCGGTTGACTCAGTCGAACTCGCCGAAAGACTTGAGCGTATTTGTATCGAGACGACGCACGATCCGCTGTCGGTATTTGCTCAGGTAGACTCTGCAGGCGAAGAAACGAAATCGGGGATCCTAGAATCGGAACTGCCCAAACTCGTCGAATATTTGGTATCAAGCGAACGTGTAAAGCTGCAGGGGCTTATGGTTTTGCCGCCTTACTTTGAAGACCCCGAGGCAACGCGCCCTTTCTTCAGGCGGCTACGTGAGATACGTGATCGTATGTTGCCCGGCGGCGAGCTTTCAATGGGAATGAGCCACGATTTCGAAATTGCGATCGAAGAGGGCGCGACGATCGTGCGTGTCGGAACGGCGATCTTCGGAGAAAGAGGTTAGCCACAGAGCACACAGAGAACAAATAAGCTTAGAAAGCTATTCATTGAAAGAATTCCTTTGTGAACTCTGTGGTCTCGGTGGCTAAAATATTTTTATGCTTTCGTTAACTGTATATCCGATCGTCTGGTTGATCTTATGGGGAGCGTTTCTCTTTTTCCTCCTTTTCATGATGCTGCGCCTGGTCTTCAATTATGCTGATCCAAATCCATTCGGTGCGGTCGGCCGATTTGGGTTTAAGATCCGAAAGCTGACAGAAAAATGGATCTATCCGGCGGCGAGGCTTTTGGCAAATTTCCGCGTCGATACGCGTTTTGCTCCGCTGGTTACCTTATTCATTGGTTTGGTGATTACGTACTTCGCGTCCGGCATCTTTCAAAATACGTTTTTTGTGATCGACGGCTTAACTGCGGGTGTGATGACGGGCAATCCGAAGATGATCGCAGGGTTTGTCCTTTATGGCTTACTTAGCGTTCTGGTGCTTTTCATTTTCATTCGCTTTCTGTCGCAATGGTTCGTGTTCACAAGAAAGACATTTCTTGGTTTCGTGATGAAGGTGACCAACCCGATCATTCTTCCAGTACAGAAACTGATCCCGCCGATCGGGATGTTCGACATTTCAGCGATGCTCGTTCTGATCTTTATTGGTCTTTTGCAGTCAATTGTTTTGCGTATTTTCGTCTACTCCTAAGTCACTCCTCGTCGTCCGCGTCGGCCTCGTTATCTTCTTCTCTCGCAGTTACCCCTGTGGTCATCAACTGAAACGCCGGCAACCTTGCGATCGGCGGCAATGGAACGGTGCCCTTCACCGAAAACCAAATTATCTCATTCAACTGATGTGGATCCGCCATGTCGGCACGCTCCAGGTTTTGTTCAGCGGTTAGCCGCATATAACCGAGCATCTGAGAAGGCGGCTTGGCCGGCGGAAACAGATTATCGGGAGCGACGATCGGAAGTTGCGCGTTGAAGGGCCTTAGATCAGGCGTGTCAGCGAATATGTCTATCGGCGTTGCATTAGAATCGAGAAAATTCATCGGTTCAAGCCCAAGGCACATTTCCAAAGTTCGGATCAGGCTGACCGTGTTGTGAAATGCATGGACCAAGGCCCCGCGCCGATTGTAGGCGGAAATGACGAAAGCCGGAGATCGATGTGCATCGACATGATCGGGGCCGTCCTGTGCGTCGTCCTCAACAACAAAGATCGCGGTATCTTTCCAAAAAGGACTTTTCGAAACTTCTTCGACAATCCGCCCAAGAGCATAGTCGTTTTCCGCAACGTAAAATTGCGGCGTCGGCACACTCTTAGACAATCCGGCGGTGTGATCATTGGAAAGCCGAACGATCGAAAGATTCGGTAGGGTATCGCCTTTCCCAGCCTGCAGGTCGGCGACGAAACCCCGAAACTCGCGTTGCCATTCGCCAAACCGGGAATTGCCTCGAAACCGCTCGTCTGCATTTTCGGGCGAAATTGCCGGATCGATAGATGCTTCGGATTTGCGGGCTGCGAGATACGAATCGACAGTCATCGCGTCCGGGGTCATGGTATCGAAGTTGCGGGCCGTCGGCGAAAAATGACCTTCGAGCGATCTCTTGGTGGCGAACGACGTAAGCGTGGGCGAAATGTCCGGATAAGTTTTAGATCTTTGGGCGTTTACTTCCTTCACATCTTCGGCCGATACGGTAACGATGAATTCGCCATAATTTCGATACGTCAAGCCTGCGCGTTTTGCTGCATCCCATAAGTACAACGTCTGAGGCTCGCCAATGTCACGTCCGCCATTTAGATATGGAATGTACTTCTTTAGAAACTGCGAAACGGCCGCGGCGTCTGCGGGCAATTCGAATACCGGAGGCAGGGAGACCGGCGGTTGATTCCATCCCTTGTCGTACGACGGAAGGCGATTAAAACCTTCATAGTCGTATGTCCTGCCGCGTCCAGAATAATCCCATCGAAATGCCTTATCGACGTAGTCGTTTGAAAATGCCGCGGTGGACCAATTGTGGCCGTCGGGACTCGCTTCCGCATTTACAAAATATCGGTCAAGCAATCCAAAACGAAGCGCAAGCGCCCTGGCATTCGGCGTGATGGTCTGCGACTCTCCTTTCGGCGAGCGCGCCGCCTCGCCCCCGCCGAATATCGCAACCGACGGCTCGCCGTCAGCCTTGCTTCCGTCGCCGCTTGCCGGCAAATCGCCAAACACCTGGTCGTAAGTTCGGTTTTCGCGTATAACGTAGATGACGTGCTTGAATGGCGATCTCCCGCCGGTGAAAATGCTTTTCTTCTTCCCATCGAGCAGCCCGTTTTCGCGCATGACAGTCTGGGTATACGCAAACAACTGCGGTTCGTCGGGCGTATTAACAACGCTTATATTTCCTTCGACAATCGCAAGATTGCCCATGCCGCGTTTGGTATTTCGCAGAGCCGGAAATTTTTCGTTGGGCATATTCGGATAAAACCCCGAGTCCGTTGAAACCGTAGATGAATTTTCAGCTCCCGTGCCTTTCCCGTTTGCGATGAATAATTTCTTTCCAACAACCGCGATCGCCGACGCATAATTTCCTGTAGGAATAAAGCCAAGCAGCTTGGAAGACGTTCCCTTATTTCGTGAGGACCTCTGCGCATTGTCCAGGCCAACGACCGCAACAGCATTCGCATGTGCATTTGCTATGTACAAGATCTTTTCATCTTCGCTAAGTGCAAGACCTTCAGGGCTGGCGCCGATCTTTTCGGTTTCCGCCAGTCGGATATTTATTGTTTCTACGACCTTGTCCGTTGAGGTGTCGATCACGGAGACGTTGTCGGAATCTGAATTGACAACAAACAGCCTGCTTTGCTGACGATTAAATATCATCGCCGTCGGATGCCTGTCGACGCTTACGTGCGTGACTCTGTTTTTTAGTGCGGGATCAACGACGGCGATCGACCCGTCACCCCAAAGGGAAACATATGCCTTCGCAACGCGGCCGCCTGACCTCTTTACTAAAATATCGTACGGGTACAACATTTGGTTGGAACCCGGTCGGTGAAGATCGATCCGTTTTAACGACCGCGAATCGCGAATATCCGAAACCACACCCAATGAATCGGCGAGATTATTTGCGATGTACAAAGACTGTCCGTCAGGGCTCAACGCCAACCCGGTTGGATAAACCGCGGCAATATCGTTGTTGTAATTCGGCGACGGCGCATTTTCTGCGAATGCGGACACATCAATGAACGGACTTTCGAATTTCGTGTCTGGCTTGTTAGCGGGCGCAAGTGGAATCTGCGCGGACGGATCGAACGCTAGTACCCAGACCTTGTTTTCATATCCACCCGACAAATAAAGAACAAACTTTCCGTCGGGGCGCACCTTCGGGTCGAAAACCAGTCCGACATTTGCGCTTTGCGGTGCCGGAAAATATATATTCTGTACAACTTTTGGTTCAGGGCCTAGATTGAGATCGATGATCGAAAGCGTCTGCTGAGCTTTGCTTTTCGAATTGAACTGCAGTCCGAAGCCGCTATTGACCGCGATCAAATAACGGCCCTTGCCATTCGGCCCGCTCTTATCCGGCGTCCGGACAAAGTTCATTGTCAGAGGCATTACCGCGGTCAGTCCGGTAGCTTCATCCTTCAAAAGCCTTCCGGCCGGTTTTGGCCGGCGATCTAAAGTGTCGATCGATTCGGCATCGACGCGAGACCTATTCAAGTCGAAATAAAGCAATGTGAAAATTGCGGCAAAGGAAATGAGACACAAACTAACAATTGAACGGCGCCTAAGGCGATCCGACATAGAGTTTTCCTCGAGAGAGAACGTTTTGCCAATGATATTCGAACTTCGATTAAATTAGTATTAACGGAAAGCTATTCTTGGCGGTCGATTATGGGCTTAGAAATTCTCGAGACCGACGACAGCGTAAAATTCACTGTGCGCGTCATTCCACGTTCGTCGCGAACAGAGATCTTCGGTGAGCATGACGGCGCTTTGAAGATCAAACTGAGATCGCCGCCGGTAGATGGAGCGGCGAACGACGAACTAATTCGGTTTCTCTCAAAAACTTTCAGCGTTTCACGATCAGATATAGAGATCATATCCGGGCAAACGACACGCACAAAACGCGTTTCGGTTTCAGGGATCACCAGAGAGCAGATCGACGCGATTTTGCCCGTCAAAATATAGCGTGATATATTTTCAGATTCGCACAAAATAACCTATGTCAGGACACAGTAAGTGGCACACAATTAAGCACAAAAAGGGCGCTCTCGATGCCAAGCGCGGCAAGATCTTTACGAAGATGATCAAAGAGATCACCGTCGCGACCCGCACCGGCGGGAGCGGCGATGTGGACTCGAACGCGCGGCTTCGCAAAGCCGTTTCGGACGCAAAGGCGCAGAACATGCCCAACGACACGATCGACCGGGCGATAAAGCGCGGCATGGGGGAAGGCGAAGGAGCGAACTACGACGAGGTGACCTACGAGGGATACGGCCCCAACGGCGTTGCAGTGATGGTCGAAGCGATGACCGATAACCGCAATCGCACCGTCGCCGAAATTCGACATATCTTTTCGAAAAACGGCGGCAACATGGGCGAATCAGGCTCGGTCGGGTGGATGTTCGACAAGAAAGGCTACATCGTCGTAGATAAAGCCGCGATAAGCGAGGACGAGCTTTTCGAGATCGCTATCGAAGCCGGAGCCGATGACATGCAGGACGAAGGCGACGTTTTCGAGATCTTCACCACGCCTGACAATTTTGAATCCGTGAGCGAAGCCATAAAGAAAGCCGGGATCCAACCACAAGCGGCTGAGATCTCAATGATCCCGCAAAACTACATCAAGCTCGAAGGTGGCGACGCAAAGACAATGATGAAGCTCTACGACGCACTCGACGACAACGACGACGTCCAAAAGGTCTACGCGAATTTTGATATCGACGAGAGCGAGATGGAGTAAATTAGGTCCGCTCCTTTTCCAAAAGTGCTCGAACCTCTTCAATCGAAAGGGGAGGCTTACCTAAGTGAATAACTGAATGACAATTCGGACATACTGGACGCAAATCTGTGATTGGATCTAGTTTGTACTCATTTCCTATCTCCGAAAGAGGCTTAAGATGGTGTACGTGTATGAATCCTCGAGCTACTTCTCCGTATTCGCGACCGAAATCAAAACCGCAAATGGAACACATTGCTCCATGGTGTTCGATACAGGCTTTCCGCGCTCGTGGGTTTCTTTCATAAATATTGACGGTGACGGTTCGAGTTGTCCCCTCTTTATAGGCTTCTTCGCGAGTTATGTCTCCCGGTAGATTCTGAGCTTCATAAAGTATCGCAATACATTCAGCGAGATGATCCGATTTTGATATCTGCAAGTATTTGGACACAAACTCCCAGTCCGTCCTTCGACCAATTTCTCCATGCGGCTTACCACTTAGTCCCTTTACTGAGTTGCCACGCTCAATCCCTTCCTCATCAAACATAGCCGCAATATTTTGAACCTTCATCTTTATCGAATCCAAACTGCGGAATCCAAGCGAGAAGATTTCCGGGATACCACCAAAATCGCTAGCATCATACAAAGCGGCGTATGTGCAAAGTGTTAGTTCCTGCGGTGTGTTCCTATTGCGGGGCATTAATATTCTTAGGGTTTAGGAATTTCCAAATCCTGACAGATTTTTCGTGCCAGAAAGTCGTTTACCTCGCGATGTCTTGGAACCGCGGTGGATTTTTGAGTGGATCGGTTTACATAGACGGAATGATTACCGCCTTCGCGTAGGAGTTCACAGCCGTTGCGTTCGATATGACGGATCAAATCGCGACGTTTCATTCGGCGAGAGCAAGGGGTTCGCGGATCAAATCGGCGCCGTTTTCCGATTCCCGAGCAAGTTGGCGGTTCGCTTCAAGGACGAGTTCAACGGCCTCTTTTAGGTTTTCTCTCGCTTCATCTAGTGTTGCACCCTGGGTGTTAGCACCGGGAAGTTCTTCTACATAGCCAATGTAACCTTCAGGAACCTTTTGGAATACTGCTGTCAGGGTCATAACAAATCCTCAATTCGCAAATGATATCACGGGTGTCGGCTGCAAGATGTATTAGCTTGTTTCGATCACCTGCCCAAACGTGATCCGATGGCCGTCCGGAGTAACAACACTGAACTCGCGAATGCCCCAAGGTTTGTTTTCGATCTTCGACAGGATCGTCGCACCCCGATCGATGAATTCCTGATAAACCTCATCTACGTTTTCGACCAAAGCATGAGCAAACCACGAATGATTGCCTGATTCCTCGGCGGTCATTTCGTCGGCACACTCGCCGAGCATCACCTTGAATTCGCCAAAGGAAAGAAATTCCCATCCGGGCGCGGTGAAGTCCAGATCGAAACCGAGTTTTTCTTTGTAATACGCAGCCTCGACGGCCAGATCTTTAACTGCGAGGACGTGTCGCGTATGAACTACTTTGCGTTCCATGTTCATTCCTCGGAAGCGGCTTTTCCCGATTCCTCTTTCAAAAAATACAAGGGTGGTTTCCAAAATCCGTAAACGATCCCGGAGGCGAACAGCAAGCCTGTAAATATCCAGATCATGTTCCATTGTATGGGAACGGAAATACGGATCGCGATGTCATTTATCACTTCAAGATAGAGCGAAAAGAAAACAGCGGCCAGAAATAGACAAAACACCGCGATCAAACCGTAGATGAAAGCCACGGAAAATTGAGACATTCGAATGTACGCAGTCGTTTTCGCGGTCATTCCAAACGACAAATATCCGAACATGCATATCAGTGCCATCCAAAACAGCGAGACGGTCGCGATTCCAAAAGGCAAGGCTCCTTGTTCGAATGCCGGGACGTACATTTCCGGCCAAATGAACAGCAATGTTCCGCAAAGCAGCGCCGCGAGGCCGAGGACGGCGATCGCTGTTGCCCAAAGGCCGCCGCGATTGGCCAAAAACCAACCCAGATCCATTCCTTCACGCCGGTAGAAATAGAAGAAATAAAATGCGACGAGGCCCAGCAGAACGCCGCCAACGACCATGAGGTTCACACCGTCCGAAAACGGCAAGATTCCCCATGGGATCATGAAGAACGCGAAAAAGCCCAATACGGTAACGCAGCTTGCGGAGTAGATCCTTAAAAGCGTCTTCATTGATCCCGGCTTATAGATAGCTCAGCAGCCAATGTTTGTTTCTACGCTTATAGTTGCCGTACCAATAACAAAACGGAAAAATGATCGCGAGCCCGAGAATCCATGCAAAATAAACGACAGGCAGCGAAAACCCGTTATCCGGCGGCAACTGCAACTGCGGCGACAGAGCGTTGAAGAAATATCCAATTTCTTTGCCTGCGATCAGACTTAGTAAGACCCCAAAACCGTGTGCCCAGATCCACTGAAGTATGTAAAAAAACATCGGCACGCCGCCGAACACGATCGGTATCTTTTGCAAAAACGGTTCGCCGCCGATCCCGTCAGCCAGCGAAAGAATGATCAGGCCCGGCCCGAGCGTCATGAGCAAAAACAGCAGCGACGGTGGATATTTTGTTGTGTTCAGGAATGAGAGGATCGAGAATGCGGGTTCCGAAAGCTGCGGCGTTTCGGTCGCTCGACCCGGCGGCAATTGGCCAGACTGAGCAGCGGCTTTTTGCCGCTCGGTAAATGCAGCCTGATTCGTCCATTGGCTAGGATCGCCGTAAAGATTCGTGGTGCGGACGGCGATGAATAACGCAATTGCGGCAACACCCATCCCGAGTAGAAGTTTTCGTCGGCGATCTGCATCCCATTCGTAAACCACTCCGAGCGCGTAACCCGCCGCCATCACGCCGATCCAAGGGATGAGAGGGTACAATACGAACGCCACAGGGCCGCCGATCGGGACGAGGCCTTGCTGGTGGAGTATTAGCCATAACGCTTGCGAAAGGTCCTTTGAAGGTGCGAAAGCAATTTGCGGAGGCAGGTTAAGGCGGTCAAGCAAATTGTGCAGAACGATCATCGCGACGCCGAACGCACCGACTAGCCATACCGGCAAATAGATCAACGCCGCCATCACGATCATCGAAACACCGATGACCCATATCACCTGCGCCATTCCCAACAGCGACCCGTAGTCGAAATTAAACGTAACGAGAAATCGAATGACGGTGAACTCTAATACGATCAGCCACAGTCCGCGAGTCAGAACGAACCACGAAAGCTGCTTATTCGATTTGCCATACATCTTCTGCAGATAAATGCTGACACCGGAAAGAAAAACGAAAATGGGAGCGCAATAGTGCGTTATCCATCGCGAGAAGAAGAGCGGTATGGTCGTAGACGACAGGTCGGTCGGATCTATCGTCAACCCATTGTGGTAGACGAAGTCACGCGTGTGATCAAGCAGCATGATCATCATAACGATCCCACGCAAAAAGTCGACGGAATAAATTCGTTGTTTGATAGAGTCAGTGTTCACCTGTTTCCTCGCGGGAAAGCCTTGTTCTCACTTCGGCGATCCATTTATCCGTATCTCCGTCCTGCGCTCCGCTTGCTGCTGCTTCCGCCTTTGCAAACCAATCGCGCGCAAGCGCCGCGTCGCCTTTCTCGATGGCAAAGATAGCCAGCCATGCCGCGCCTTCTGCAACACCGAGAGGCTGGCTCATTTCCTCGTAGCGTCGCAGCGCCTCTTCCCAAAGTTCTCGCGATTCTTCGCGCTTTCCAAGCCGGTTCTTGATCACGGCAGGATATCGCACCGTGTTCGCGTAATTATTATCGTCATCGTCAGCATGCTCACGGAAAAGCGCCAGAGATTCATCATAATATTTTTCCGCCTCGGCAAGCCGCTCGGCATATTCATGATTTATACCGATATGCCGTTTGACCCAGGCTTCTTCGAGCGGAAGGCCGATCTCTTTGTAAATATTTGCGGCGCGCTCATAAACCGCATTTGCCTTATCCCGTAAAAACGGCGGCCCGCGAAGAATGTTTCCCAGATCCTTGAGCGAATCTGCGAGCAAACGATTGTCGCTTTGAGCTTCCGCATTCGTTACCGTTTTTTTTGCTTCGGCAATTTTCCTGTGAAATTCCGCGTGCCTCTTGAGTACATTGGCTATACGCTCTTTTGTTTCGTGGTCGGGAACGTCCTGTTTTTCCCACCATTCATCATAGCCCTCGTCAACGATCGCGCCGGCCTCGACCAGACGCTCAGCGATTTCGGCGTGCTGCGGAGTATACTCGTTCACCGCGGACCAGACCGCCTGTTCAAAAACGGTACCGCCGTACATGTTTTTTACTTCCATCGGCACGCCGCGCGCGATAAGCAGTTTGATCACATCCAAACGCCCACTCGACGCCGCATAGTGAAAACCACTCAATCCGGTTTTCATTCCCGCGTATGGATCGACACCTTTGTCCAGGAGATACTCGGCTGTTTTCGCATGACCAAGCATACACGCGGCGGCGAAGATCTCGTCAAGCGTTTCTTGCTCACCCTCGAACACGCCGCTATCGAACCAGCTCACGATCTGATCGTGAAATCTATCTGGGCCGATAGTGGATTCCAAGGCAGAAAAGTCGCCGCGATCCATCGCAGCGATCGTGTAGCGAAACAAGATCGGTTTTTCGCCGGGACTTGCGACCTCATTTATCAGATCCTTCCAGCTTATAAACCCGATCTCGTCAGCGATGAACGCCTTAGCGGATTCGAGGTCAAAATTATCCGGATCGAGTTCAACGCCGGTTCGTTCTGTGACGCGTGCCGATCGATTCTTGACGTGTTCTCGAAACCGTGCATCCGATCCGTAGAGTTCAATAACCGATCCGGCAATGTCGTCGAATTTCTTTTCGCTCGGTGAGGCAAGCGCATCTCGCCAAAGCGTTTCAAGCTCATCGCGCTTCATCATTTGTCACCGGCCGTTGAAAACAAATGTTATATCCGTCGGGATCGTTCAGATAGAGCTGTCGCATTCCATAAGGTGCATCCATTGGCGGTTTGAGATCGAGACCTTTTGAGATCAAATACTCATGCACGGCATCCGGGTCAGCGTCGAAATAAAGGCAAGTATCGTGATGCCATTTTTGTCGATCTGACGGCGGGCTTTCGGGAACGTGCCCGGGCTCGTACTGATCGTTGAGCATTAGATCGGTGTCATTCAGGCGTATCCATACCCAACTGGAATCGTCCCCATTTCCGGAATCCGCGACGATCTCAAATCCAAGCACGTCCCGATAAAACGCCAGCGATCTCGGCATATTGAATGCCGATATCAACGGGCACATTCCTCGGATCTCGATACCCATGTTCGACCACTCAAAGGGGTTTCAAATCGATCACTGGTTCGATTTCAATATGCAGCTGAAAAGATAATCTGTCGGGTTCATCAGGTCTTTTCTTCGTTTGAAGTTCTTTTTTGTTTGTGGAAAGTTGATGTACTGCGTGTTCGTCTCTTGCGTCAGCGAGGAAATATCGTCTATGTTGCCATACATTTCCAAATGAAGCATCGTATGCACCGATTGCGGGCCTACCCAGCCGATCAGTTGTCCTTCTGACACTTCGGCTCCCGGCTCGATCCCTTTTGCTTTTCCGCTGCCTACTTCGCCATATCGAATGATGAAATTTGCATGAATAATGGCGATTTCGTAAGTCATTATGCAACTCGCATCTGCATTGCATACGCTTTTTCCATTCTCTTTGTGCTGCGGGCCACTCAGGAAGAAACTTCTGGGCCCATACCACACCTTGCCCTTTTCGACCGAATAGATCTCGGTGCCGGCCGGAGCCAGAAGGTCGCACGCAGCATGCGCCTGCCATTGTCGTTCGTCGCCAAATGAGAGACTGCCTGCCTGATAACTTCGAGGCGGAATAGTCGGCAAAGGAAACGTTGCCATGTCGAAACGCCCTCCGAGGTGATTTAGCGACAGATTATCACGGAATTAAAGGCCCCTGAAAGAGTTTTTGAAGGTGTTGTGGCGGGAACCGCATTTTGACCCGCTAGGATTGGAATCGGATTGCCGCACGGGCTTTCGCCTTGGCAGCTTCCTCTTCGCGGTCGCGCGGTGGCGCATTTGTTTCGAGCGAGTTCAGCATTTCCTGAGCTGCCGCAGCTACCCGCTCTACCGCAAGCACAAAGGGCTGCTCATTCGCCTTTGAAGGTTTATTCATTCCCGAAAGCTTGCGGACAAATTGTAGCGCCGACGCATTTACCTCATCGGTGGTTGCGGGCGGTTCGAAATTGAAAAGCGTCTTTATATTTCTACACATACTACTTTGTTGCAGCTCGCAATCCATCATTTGCCAGTCGGCGATTAGGAAATCTTTTCAGCACGTGTCGAAACGCGTCCGCGGCATCGGTTTTTCGGCCTGCCTGTAGCAGCATTTCGGCAGCTGCTTCCCACGCCGGTTTAACGATAATGGGCGGGCCGTATTCGAAAACTAGTTTGTCCTCGGCTTCCGCAGCCGCGACCGCTTTGTGAATTCCGTTATCCCGATCGCCCGATGCAAATTCCGTCGCGGCATCGAGGATCATCTCCATCACACTCACCGTATCGATATCGTTTTGCGTGACTGAGGTATATCTGTTTGCTGCACTGTCGGTCGACTTCGCGCCTTTCATTATCACGGTTCGTGAACGCAGCGAATCAAGCATTCCCTTTGCCGCTGCAAGATCTTTTCGGCGAACAAATTCCAGTCCGACCGCGAGGTCGTGTCCTGCAAACGGTGTAAGTGCCGTGATTCCGGTTGCGTCAACAGGTTCCATTGCCGAAGGCGGAACGTCGCCGCGCACCTCGACTATCAGCGAAGCACGGCACATCGCAAGATGCGTTCGCGCATAAGCGGACGGCGTTCGCTTTATATCATCTTCGACCATCGCCACGAGTTTCATGGCCTCGCTGTTTCGTGCCTGTTGAAGGTAAGCGTATTCCAGCCAATGCAGAGGATGATAACCGCCGCCGCCTTCGTCGCGCGCCGTTTTCATCGATGCTGTGTTCGCGTTTATCGAATCTTCCCACAATCCCAAAGCGAAAAAGATATGCGACGGCATATGCTGCGCATGTGAAGCTCCTTTTGCGACCGAACCGTAAAGCCTCGCCGCCTTTAGCCCTTGTTGCGCGTGCACCGGGTCGTCATAAGCGTGGATCAGATAATGCAACGCGCCGGGATGCTTCGGATTTTTGTCGAAGACAGATTCGGCGACGGCTGCTGCTCGCATGTAGTTTTCGGTGTTTCGCGTTGTGCGGGTTAGCCCGAGGATAGAGAGCGAATAAAACGTCTTTGCTTCGAGATCGTCGGGGAATCGTTTCGCCAGCTCGGCCATCGCGTCGGAATAAGCCGCGGCCCGAGTGGCTCCGTCACCTTCCCCGTAGAGCCGCTCGACCGCGTCCATGTACATTTTTTCGCGCGGCGTCGCGGCTTTGGCTCGGCGTTCTCCCGGCGTCGGCGCAAGGCGCGAAAGCGATGCGAGAGCTCCGGTCTTATCGTTCTCGGGCCAGATCGGATGATCGTAAGTCATCGCCTCGCCCCAATAGGCAAGCGCAAAATCTGGCGCGATCCGTTCAGCTTCGATGAACGCCTGACGGGCTCGCGGGTACTCGAAACTGTGAAGAAGCAAAATGCCTTGAATAAAAAGTTTCTGAGCTTCGGGCGGCCCCGACGTAGGGAAGTCGATCACACCGAGGTCGACCGGCCCCGACCCGGCCGGCCCGGATTGTTCGTGATGCTGTCCGAGCGCAAGTGAGGACAGCATCAAAAACAAAACCACGACCCGAAAATCCGAGATGTTCATTTTACTTATACGCAACACCGGCACTCGCCGGCCCGGCGAGGTGAATGACCTCGGTCCGTTTGAATCCGACCTCTTTGCACCAGCCATCAAAATCTGCGCCTGAATAATCGAATGCCTCGCCAAATTCGATGATCATATTGAGCGACATCATCAGTCCGAAAGCGTTCTCGCGGCGAGCGTCGTCGATCAAAGCTTCGATCACGATGAATGCTCCGCCCTCAGGCAATGCGTCGTATGCCTTTCGGATAAGCATCATCTTGTTCTCGAGGTTCCAATCGTGCAGGATCATGCCCATCGTGATCACATCGGCCTTGGGAAGGTCGTCCTTGAAAAAGTCGATGTTCTTTGTAGCGACACGATCGGAAAGTCCCGCGGTTTCGATCTTTTTTGCCGCGATCGCAGAAGCCTGCGGAAGGTCAGCGGAAACGACTTCCAAATTCGGATATTTCTGCGCAACGATCATCGATAATGTCGCCGCCGCCCCGCCGACATCACAAAGCGTTTTGTATTTCGAAAAGTCGAATTTTTCCGCAAGGGCCGTGAAGTTTCCTGCGGAAATACCGGCCATCGCGTCCATGAATTGCTCAAGCCTTTCGGGTTCGCGATACAGTTCTTCGAAAACACCTTCGCCGCCGTTCTTCGACTCGTTCTGCGCTTTTCCCGTCCGAAGTGCTTCCGGCAGATCATCCCAAAACGGATAAAGTCGTGCGTTCGCCATTTTCAAAAACCCGCCTACAAACCCCGGGCTGTTTCGGTCAAGAAAGAGTGCGGTTTCTTCCGTGTTTCGATATCGTGAATCAGGCCCGTCGCCGTCGCGTTCGAGAAACTTGAGTGCGACCAATGTGTCGAAAAAATCAGGATTTGCCCGGTCATGAAGTCCTAGCGCCTTTTGCAGCTCCGCGCCGGTCATCGAATCGCCGCCGAGCGCCGTAAAAAGTCCAAGCTCAACGGCAGATAGCAGTGTTTTTGAAGGCCAAAACGCCATGCCGACCTCCATTATCCTCTGCGGTGAAAGCGCACTTGTATCAGTTGCGATCATTGTAATTTCTCCTTTACGGCCGAAGTCGGCCTCAAGACGTTAGGCGTATTTTGTCGAGGAATTGTATCTCAACTAAGCCGCGATGCCCATTCGGCAGTTACGCGCGCCATTTCAGCAAAGACATCTTCGTCGGATGTCCGAGACTTTTTGAGGATCTTGTAGCTGTGATTCGCCGTTTCGATCTTGTGAAGAGTGGCTTTCTTGCCAAGGCCCTTTACAACTGATTCGAGCAGGTCGAGCGTGGCGAGTTCGTCACGCGTGCCTGAAAGAAAAAGCATCGGGATCTTAACATTCGCTAAATGCTCCGCACGCGTGATCGCCGGTTTGCCCGGCAGATGCAGCGGGAACGAAGAGAAGACCAAACCCTGCACACCCTCTAACGGTTCTTCGGATTGCGCGGTAGACGTCATCCGCCCGCCAAACGAATGGCCGCCGGCAAGCAGCGTCAGATCAGGCGCGGCCTCATGAGCTGCCCTCGCGGCATTTCTGATCGTCTCTACACAAGTAGCCGTCGAATTCCTCGCCGTTCCGTTCTCTGAATAAGGAAAGTTATACCGAAACGTCGCGATGTTATGTTCGGCAAGGTTTTCAGCGATCGCCTGCATCGTCGCATGCCGCATATTCGTACTTGCGCCATGACCAAACACGAGCAAATGCGTCGCACCATCCGGTCGCATTAAGATCGCCGAAACATCACCTTTATCGGCCGTTGCAATGAATTTGAGTTCTTTGACAGTCACTTTCCCGAATCATTTAAGGTGCCGAACGAGCCAATCGGTGATCATCTGGATCACATCAGCTTGTATCACTATCGGGGCCGGGAGCTTTGCGTAGTTGGCCGGGAAACCGTCGGTGTCGTGAACGAACAGATGGTTAAGATCCGGCAATATGCGGGCGGTCACATCCTTGTTTCCACCTTCCTTGAACGCGGCTTCGATCTTTGGGTTTTGCTCGGGCACCGCCTGCTGGTCGCGTGAGCCTGTCAGGATCAGGACCGGCGTCTTCACCTTGCGCATGGTGGCTGCAGGGTCATATTCGAAGAAGAACTTCATCCACGGGTCGGCGGCCGCCATCGCGTCGATCCTCGCGTTGATCCCCGCGATTCGGGCTTCGCGCTCGGCAGGCGTGAGCTTTGTGTCATGTTCAATACCGTTCTTCAACTGGAAATAAAGAGCGCTGCGGCCTGGTTCCGCAATGCCCGCCAGCAAGACCATGGCGCGTAAGGTGGGCTCTTTTTCGGCGACCATCGGCGCGATTATCGCACCCTCGCTGTGGCCGAGGACCCCGAGGCGATCAGCCCGGATCTCGGGCCTGGTGCGCAGGTACGCCAACCCGGCACGGATATCCTCGGCAAAATCAGCACTGGTCGCTCCCTTATGCGTACCACCGGACGCTCCGGTTCCACGGTCATCCATGCGAAGCACGGCGATGCCGTTACGCCCAAGCGCATCCGCGATCTGTCGAAAGGGCAAAAAACCCGGCAGCCCGATGTTCTCGTCGCGGTCTTCGGGCCCTGATCCCGTAATGGTGACGATCGCCCCGACGGGCTTCAACTTGCTAGCGCCTTTCGGCAGCGTAAGCGTTCCGGCGAGCGTGTGGCCCATCGGCGTCGTTACAGACACGTCCTCGGCGGTGTAGGTCGCGTCGGGAGGCGCGGAGTAATCGGGTTTCGGTTTCGGAGCCGGTACGGGCTCCGCTTTCGGGGGCGGCGCGACAGCCTGTTCAACTCGCGTAAAAGTAAGCGGGAACGCCTGGCCGCCCTGATTGAATTTGCCCGTGAGCTCCGTGCGTTCTTTGTTCAGAGTGCCTTCGTACACTATGCTGGCCGCCTTAACCTCCATCCGCACGTTGTCACCATTGACCGTGACGGTATCGAAAGGCACGGTCGCGCCTTGATCCAGGCTTTCAAACTTTCCGGCGTAGGCCCCGGCATCCGATCTTGTGATGGTCACGATAATGCGAAGCTTTTGGTCGCCCGCTTCGAGCGTACCGCTCCACGTGCCGTCTGCGCCTTTCGACGGCGTTTGAGAAAAAGCCTGAAAGGCAACGCCTAACAGACACACTAATATCAACAATTTATTTTTCATGATTTCTATTTATGATTCTTACGAACAACCGGGGAACTTGTTCCGCTTATAAGTTTCTTACACCCTAAACCTTAAAATTCTTCTTCAAACCTTGCCACACCTCGCTGTATTCGTGCTGCAGCTCGGCGCAGTCCATCGCGAACTTTGTCGGTCGAATTATATACCGCGATTCGAACATGAACGCCAGCGTACCCGACAGCTTTTGCGGCTGTAATGAAGAATTCGATGCTTTCTCGAATGCGTCCAGATCCGGGCCGTGGGCCGACATCTGATTGTGCAGCGATCCGCCGCCGGGCACGAATCCTTCTTCTTTCGCGTCGTATTGGCCGTAGATCAGGCCCATGTATTCGCTCATCGTGTTGCGGTGGTACCACGGTGGACGGAATGTGTCTTCGGCGACGAGCCAACGATCGGGGAAAATGACGAAGTCGCAATTCGCAACACCCGGCTCGCCGCTGGGCGACGTCAACACCGTAAAGATCGACGGATCGGGATGATCGAACGAGATCGAGCCGATCGTGTTGAATTTCGTCAAGTCATAGAGATACGGCGCGTAGTTGCCGTGCCAGGCGACAACATCGAGCGGCGAATGGTCGGTCTCACACGCCCATAGATTTCCGCCGAATTTGGCAACGATCTGATGCGGCCCGTCCTTATCCTCGTACCACGCGACGGGTGTTTTGAAATCGCGCGGATTCGCCAGACCATTCGCCCCGATCGGCCCAAGGTCGGGAAGCCGAAACTGCTGTCCGTAATTTTCACAGACATAGCCGCGAAGCTCCTTATCGTCAGGATGCGGCTCGATCTTGAACTTCAACCCACGCGGGATGCAGACCACTTCACCGGCGCCCGCTTGCAGGTAGCCCAGCTCAGTAAAAAAACCGATCCGCCCCTTTTCGGGGACGAACAGCATTTCCCCGTCGGCGTTGTAAAAATAGCGGTCGCCCATGCCTTTGTTAAAGGCATAGATGTGGATGCCGACGCCGACTTGCGAAAACAGGTCACCGTTACCCGCGATGGTCGTGATGCCGTCAACGAAATCTGTCGCTTCGGTTGGTATCGGAAGTGGATCCCAGCGAAGCTGATTTGGTGACGTAGGAATTTCGTCGAACGGAGTCGATCCGAATAGCTTGCCGTCGTATTGCCGGAATGGCTTGTGCAAGACGCTCGGCCTTATCCGATACGTCCACGTCCTTTTGTTGTGAACGCGAGGCACGGTAAACGCAGTTCCCGAAAACTGTTCGGAATAAAGCCCGAGCGGCGCTTTCTGCGGAGAGTTTCGCCCGACCGGCAATGCTCCTTCGACGGACTCGGTTGCGAATTCGTTTCCAAAACCGGTTTGGTATTTCGGTTTGTGCATCAAGAAGGATTTTGCCCGCGAATCACACGAATGTCACGGATAACTATGTTTCCCATTCAACGGAACGGTTAAGCTTTTCTTCGGCGAAGATCTTTGCTTCCTGAATTGATTTAAATCCTCCGTCAACCGGGATCGGTTCGGAAGCGTCTTTGTTTAGCGGAAGATTAGGATCAAATGAGATGTAATAACCTAATCCGTCTCTGTTGATCGCCGTCGGTTCGTCGTACTCTATATCGTCGGACTTCGCCATTTCAGCCCAATAGTCGTAATTCTGTTCAATTATGTAGACCGATTTCCTAACTGGATATTCGTATAACCAAGTTCCTCGAAGGATAGCCCTTTGATACGACCGAACCATCAAAGATTTCCGCGTCTACGCTGCTCTTCCTCGATCGACACGAAGAGCGCTTTGAAGTTGCCTTTGCCAAAGCCTTTACAGCCTTTGCGTTGGAGGATTTCGTAGAAGACCGTGGGTCGATCTTCGACCGGTTTGGTGAAGATCTGGAGAAGGTAGCCTTCTTCATCCCGGTCGACCAGGATGCCGAGTTTCTTCAGTGACTCAATGTCTTCGTCTATCGGGCCCACGCGGTCGGGCATTTCTTCGTAGTATGTGTCCGGGACGGTCAGGAACTCGACGCCGTTTTCCATCAGCTTTGCGACCGTGATGCGAATATCGCGACATAGAAGCGCGATATGCTGGGCACCGGCGGAGCGATAAAAGTCGATGTATTCCTGGATCTGCGATTTGCCCTTTTTGCTTTCGGCGGGCTCGTTGATCGGGAATTTGATGTTGTGACCCCCGTCGCTCATCACGATCGACATCAGCGCGGAATATTCGGTCGAGATGTCCTTATCGTCGAAGGTAATGTAGCGGAAAAATCCGAGCACGTCGCGGTAGAAATCGCACCACTCGTTCATCTTTCCGAGTTCCACATTGCCGACGATGTGATCGACGATCATTATGCCGACCTGCTCGCCTTCTACTGTTTGCTCCACGAAGCCGGGAAGGAAAACTCCGGTATAGGTGTTGCCACTGCCATTACTTGAGCCTCCGTTAGAGGAGCCCTTACTTACGTGCGGTCGACTGATACTACTTGCACGGTTTCCGTTTTCGTACGAGATGAACGAGTGGATCGTGTCGCCATATGTTTGGATCGCGGCGTGTCGGACCGTGCCGTGGTCGTCTGTAAGATCGCGCGGCTCGATTACTGCGGTCGCACCGCGTTTCACAGCTTCTTCGAATGCGTAATCGGCATTCTCAACCTGGAACGCGATGTCCCGCACGCCGTCGCCGTGCTGTTTGATATGTTCCGCCGCCGGGTGGTCAGGATGAAGCGGCGTCGTCAAAACGAAATTGACGTTGTTTTGCTTCAATAGGTAACTCGTCGTTTCGCGATTTCCGGTCTCCAACCCCGAATATGCCGCCCGCGAAAACCCGAACGCCTTTCGATAATAAAACTCCGCCTGCTTCGCGTTGCCGACGTAAAACTCGACGTGATGTATCCTCTTCAACCCCAGCGGATTCTGCACCGCCGTATCTCTATCAATTGCTGTATTTGTTTCTGTGATCATTGGAAACTCTCAATATACTTTCTTGTTACTTCTTTCAACTCTGCATACGATGGAATTACGTACAGCACAGGCTGCATGTCGCTGTAGGTGTAATCGTGATTTATCACCTGTTTGAGGTCGAACGGACGGCGTTCGATGCTGTCGCTAAACGCGTGTTCAAGCTCGCCGTAGCTTGAAAGCAATCCAGCCCCATATGCTTTGACTTCGCCCTCGTGCTCGACCAAACCGAATTCGACCGTGAACCAATATAGCCGCCCGAGCTCTTCCAACTGTTCGTCGTTTGCGATACGTGCGCCGTGGCCGATGAATTGTGAATAATCGGCAAACGCCGGGTTCGTAAACATCGGAATATGCCCGATCGATTCATGGACGATATCGGGCTCAGGCGTGTAATCCGGCCGCGAGTGATGCCGAATATACTGCGTCGACAGCATAACGCGATATGAAAGCCACGAAAGAAACCCGCGAGTTTCGACTAGCCCTTCGATCGGCGCGAGCCGAAACCCGGTCGTCTCCTTCAATCGCCGGTTCATCTCCGAAAGCTGCGGTATCCG
>QHXS01000118.1 GCA_003223975.1 Acidobacteriota bacterium | reverse complement strand
ACGCAAGGGAAAATGATGGACTGCAAGGCTTTTGAGGAGCGCCTGTCGGATTATCTCGAACACACGGTCGAGAAGGACATCCGAAAAGCAATGGCCGCTCACTCGCTTAAATGTCCGCTCTGCCATGCGTTGATGAACGAAGTTAAGAATGCGATCGCCGCTTGCCGGCAGGCGATCGAACCACGGCCCACACTCACCCGACTTGATGCTCAGATCCTGGCCCGAACAATGCCCGCCGCCGCAATAAACTGCGACGAATTCGAAGCATATCTAACCGATTATCTCGACGGCTTTCTACCAGCGAACGTTTTCCATCGCTGGGAGCGGCACGCAGTTCTTTGCGAAGAATGCACCGATCTGCCGGGCGAGGTTGTGCGTTCGCTTGCGGCATTGATCAGTTACAAGTCGGATGAATTGCCGGTTCCATTTGGCCTGCACGAAAGAATTTTGGAAATGACTCTTGGCACCGCACGAGCCAGAAGTGCGAAGGCCAGTTGGGGAGATAGGTTCCGGGAATGGACCAGAGGTTTTAGTTTCCCAATATCGATCCCGCAACTGGCACCGGTCGCGATGATGACGTTATTCGCGTTTCTTTTTGTGACGCAAGCGGTTTCGGCAGACGGCTCGCTGTCGGATGTTTACGCGAAGAGTGCGAAGCTTGCCGAGCAAACGTACGAACAAAGTGCGAACGTGTGGAACGGAAAACCGATGGACGCCGTGATGCCAAATCAGGAACCGATAACGGGAACTACGACGATCAGCAACGCGAACGCTAATAATTGATGAATTGCGCTTACCACATTCAAAATGTCGCCACAGTGCAGTGCAACGGCTGCGGAAAGCCGCTATGTGCAGCGTGCGACCATCGGGTAAAGGGATTTCCTTATTGCCAGGACTGCATCGTTCAAGGCGTTGATCTTCTAAGAAACCAATCGAATTCTAAGAATTACGCACCATTCGTTAAGAAACGTACTTCTCCGTTTGTCGCAGCTTTGCTATCCATGCTTTGCCCCGGTTTGGGTGCTGCATATAACGGCCAGACGGTGAAAGCATTGGTTTATTTCGCCGTTTTCGTCGGACTGTTTCAAATGGCGGTCTTGACCGGCGGAACGGCGTTGTTCGTTTTCGGTTTTATTGGCATGTGGGGCTTCTCGGCCCTCGACGCTTGGCGGACCGCACAGATGATCCGCTCCGGACTGACGCCGGACATAGCGGAAGACATCTTCGTCAAACGTTTTACCGGCAATCCGAAGTTATGGGGAATCGTTCTAACTGTCCTTGGCGGCGCGTTTTTGCTGCAAAACGTTTTCAACCTGCGTGGTTTGATGCGCGGCCTGCTGCCGGCGATGTTGATCGCCTTGGGTATTTATATTCTCCGCGGCTATATTTTCAAGCCGGCCGATGATGACAAATGGAAAGATTTTGATTCCGCAAAACCGGCGCCTTTATTTGTATCTGCATCAAGCGCCGCGCGGCGAACCGGCGAGTACGAAACTTTCGAACGTGGCCGCGACCAGAGATATGGCGGTTGGGGCGCGTAGAATTTGAGATCCAGCCTTGGCTGGCGATGCTATAATTAATTTAGGAGTTTTATTATGCCAGTTTGGATGAGAGCAGCCGGAATCGGTGGCAGCCTTTTAGCGGTCATCGCTCTAGTGATCGTTCTGTTGAAAAGCCTTATTGCGTTCGTTGGATTTCTTACCTTTGCGTTTAAGATCATTATAGTTCTTGTCTTCGTCGCGGTTATTGTCGGCGTGGGATTCTTGGTCCTGAAAGGCATCAGCGAGAAAAGACGTTCCAAGAATTAGCGTTCGAAGCCCACATAGCGTAAAATCTTGTTTGTCACCGGCAAGTTGCCCGCACTTGCCTTTTACGGTGTCATTCGATAAAGTCTAGAAATTCAGTTCTTTGACCGTTTTCAGGTCGAATAATCAAGGGGTCGAGAGACCATTTCTCTCACAAAGTTGTTTTAGGTTTCGCGTTAGTCGCTCGCGGCTATCCCCACGTGATTCCCGTGTGCTGGGACCATCGCATCCTGGTACGAGATCAGTGTAAGGAGCTTTACGGCATAATGACGAAAAACGGTCGGTACTTTACTTATCTATTTCCGCGCTCTTATAAATCAAGAATTTTTATTAAACGTATTCAGGTCCGCAAGGAGTTTCTCCAAAACGGTTCGTTAGGGCTGCTCGCAATTTTTGCATTTACTACATTCGGAATTGGGATATACGGAGCTCTAGGCAATTCATTTCCGGACCTTTCCACGCTCGCTTCATCCTTCAAGAATCAGCAATTAACTAAAGTTTCAGCTCAGGTCCCGATCGAGGCTACACAGATCGATTATTCGCGACCGGGTTCGTTCGATGAGTTTGCTCACAACGCTGGCGGTCCGTTCGTTGCAGACGAAGAAGATCCCGACGCTGTTGAGCTAGAAAGTAGATTGAAATTGATCGAAACGACCAGTAACCCGGCATCGCTTCCGGCGATGTGGGCACACGAGGGCAAGATCAATAACGAGTTTGGCTTTCGCCGAAGCCCGTTCGGCGGCCGTTCATACGAGTTTCACGCCGGAATGGACATCGACGGTGAGCGTGGCGACACTGTGATCGCTCCTGCGACCGGAACGGTGACCGAGGCAGGCTGGAAAGGCGGCTATGGAAATATGATCGAGGTCGATCATGGCAATGGCCTGTTCACACGCTATGGACACCTCTCGCGGATCGAGGTCGAGATCGGCCAGCCGATCACGCGCGGACAACTGATCGGTTATATCGGATCGACCGGGCGTTCTACCGGCCCCCATCTTCACTTTGAGCTGAGGCTCGGCGAAAAGCCGATCAACCCGCGACGCTTTCTTCCGCCGGAACCGACCGAACTCGCAAAGCTTTCTCGCTGATTCCAATACAACGAATTCATTGTAAAGCGAGTCGAAACATCGGCTCGCTTTTGCGTTTGATTCGGGCCGGCAAATGTTTATACTCGGTTTTTTCCGAATCTCCTCAAAAATGAGACCAACAATAATGAGAACGAAAAATAAGATCGTATTTTCCTGTATCCTTTTGATTTCGGTTTTGATCTCGCCGCTGATGCCCGTGCTGGCATTCGACGAAGGCATGTTTGCTCCGGGCCAGATCGCTCAATTGCCTTTGAAAAAGCTCGGCTTAAAGATCAAACCCGAAGAGATCTACAATCCAACCGAAGGTGGTTTGTCCGAAGCCGTGATCAGCCTGAGCATAGGCTGTACGGCCGAATTCGTCTCGCCCGACGGACTTATTTTGACCAATCATCATTGCGGCTTCGACGCTCTCGTTTCGGCGTCAACACCTGGAAAGGATCTGGTCGAGACCGGCTTTAAGACTGACGGCCGCGCGGGCGAGATATCGGCAAAGGATTACACGCTTAGCATCACCGAACGGGTAGAAGACGTAACGGCGAAAATACGAACCGGCATCGATGGGCTTTCGGGCGATGCGCTCAATGCCGTAATAAAGAAGAACACAGATGCGTTGGCCGCATCGGAACAAGCGAAGGCTCCCGCCGGTTCGACAATTCGCATTCAGATGCTGAACAACGGGTATTACCACTTCCTATATCAAACAAGACAACTGAAGGACATTCGCGTTGTCTATGCTCCCCCGCGAAGCATCGGCGTATTCGGCGGCGATCCGGACAATTTCGAGTGGACGCGTCATACCGGCGATTTCACTTTCCTTCGCGCATACGTTGCGCCGGATGGTTCAGCCGCCACGTATTCAGCAAATAACGTCCCGTATAAGCCAAAGAAGTTCTTGACCGTTAGTTTGAACGGGATCAAGGAAAATGACTTCGTATTTGTCCTTGGATATCCCGGGGGAACGACGCGTTACCGCGAGGCAAGTTCGATCGAATATGCGCGCGACGCAAATTTCCCTTTCCTCGCTGCATGGTTGAAGGCCCGCAGCGACGCGTTGAAATTGATCGGCCAGTCTGACGAAGAGAAACGCATCGCCCTGCAAGGCGACATTGCGAATTTCGACAACTCATTCAAAGTGTACGACGGTGGAGGATTGAGGCTTCGGCAGGCGAAGGTCGTCGAGCAGCGAAGG
>QHXS01000189.1 GCA_003223975.1 Acidobacteriota bacterium | reverse complement strand
GTTGACAATGGCTTACATGATCGACCGCGTCGTCCCGCGAATCGAACCTTTATTCATATTCGGCGGCGTTTTCCTTTTCGTGCTGCTCGGAATTGCGTTTCTGATAATGCGGCAGGTTTCCCGGCTGATCGACCACGAATTGAAAGTGCGTGAGGTTCCCAAACGAGCGGCTGAACCGCTCGTCCGATTGGCCCCGAAATCGACCAACCAGCTCGACGAATTTCGCGAACCGGCGAGTGTGATCGACAACACCACGCGAACGCTGGACAAGGTCCCCCGTTGATCAGTCCTCGAGCGCCCTACCCTTTGTTTCCACAACAAACGGCAGAAAGAACACTGCGGCCAACGGCACCATGCTGATCCAAAATAAAACGCGGATCGCGCTGTCCAGGGCGTTTGCTCCGCTTGCGGCTATGCTGCCGACGAGGAAAGGCCCGAATGCGGCGATGAACCGCCCGATGTTGTACGTGAATCCTGATCCGGTCGCGCGCAGTCGCGTTGGAAAAAGTTCCGGCAGATAAAACGTGAAGCTGCCGAAGATGCCAAAAACGGTCAGGCCTATCGGAAAGTAAAGGTACAGCCTGGTGTGCGGTGCAAGATCCAGCCCAAATGCGGCCATTATGGAAGCTGCCGCGCCGAGATTATAGATCAGGAACATCTTCTTGCGGCCCAGCAGCTTTGCCGCCGGAATAGTAAGAAGAGTTCCGATCAGGCCGCCGAGATTAAATGCGTTCGTCGCGGTCCTGATCCATTGCTGGCCCATGAGCTCGATCGCCGGAAGGCCTGCGACCCCTGCGTTCGTGAGGTCGATCCATTCGCGTGAGGCGAGGCCCTTCGCAACGATCGGGATGAATGCATTGCCGCTCCACCATGTGATAAGAGCTGTCACAGCCATCAGGAATCCGCCGATAGTAAGCGCCCGGTATTTTGGCGTAAAAAGTTCCGAGATCTTTGCACGATGCTCGCTTCCGACCTTTTTCCAACGTTCTGGCTCCTTGATAAACAAGCGAACAAAGAATGCGACGGCTGCCGGGGCGAGTCCGAACAGGAACACGTACCGCCACGAAGTTGCGGGATCGGTAAAGAAAACGCCGGTAACTTGATAGGTAACGAATGTCGCCAGGAATAAACCGAAAGAGGCCGCGGTATATAAAAGTGCGCCGGCTTCGACGCGACGCTTTTCCGGAACCACCTCAGCGACCATCGCTGCGCCTGCCGCCCATTCGCCGCCGATGCCGAGGCTCGAAACGATGCGGCAGACCACGAGCACCCAAATGTTTGGCGCGAAGGCGCAGGCAGCGGTTCCAAGTGCATACATGAGCATCGTGATAAGCAGCGTTTTGGTGCGGCCGATTCGGTCCGCCACCTTTCCAAAGACGATGCCGCCCACGGCCCAACCAACAAGCAGAAGCGAGGTGAGAATTCCCGTCCACCAAAGCGTCGCGGATTGTGCTTCGGGCGTGCCGATCTGTAATCCGAGCAGCGTCGGCACGGCGTTCGGCGCGACGTAGTTCATCAGGATGCTGTCGAAAATATCGAAACCCCAGCCGAGCCACGCCGCCAGAATGACGGTCCACTGGTAGCCGTTCATGTCGAGAAACGTGCGGCGTGCGGCGTTGTTCGCAGGATCCATAAAGGAGTGATAGTCTAGGGAAATACTATGGATAAAGGGCTTTCTTTGCAAGAAACCTACTCGCCGGACGGGATCTGCTTCGGCTGCGGGCCGAAGAATGAGAAGGGATTGCACATCCGCAGTTTTGTAGAGGGCGACGAAGTGGTTGCCGAATTTCACGCGGAGCCGCATCACCAGGCGTTTCCGGGAGTGCTGAACGGCGGCATTATCGGTGCATTGCTCGACTGCCATTCAAACTGGGCGGCGGCGTATCACCTAATGAAAAAGAATGAGGAGGAGCACGCCCCATGTACGGTGACTGCCGAATTCCACGTCAAGCTGCTTCGTCCGACACCGGTCAACGGCCCGATCACCCTGAAAGCACGCGTCGTAGCGTCGACCGAGACCAGCGCGACCGTCGAAGCCGAGCTGATCGCCGACGGAAAGGTCTGCGATACATGCCGCGGCGTCTTTGTGGCCGTAAAGGAAGGTCATCCGGCGTTTCACAGGTGGTAATTTCAGCCAAAAGGTGGGCTTCTTTGCGTGTGTCATGGCTGCGATACAACTTCTACTGCCGCAATCTACGCGAACTTCGACTAAAGTGTTTTGTATCACGGGCTTGATACAGCTTGCAAGGGCAAGCGATTCAGGATCTTTGATCAAAATATGTTGTATCGAATGTGCGATACATCTTTCAGCAGCGAGAAATTCCTAACTTCCGCGTATAAGTTTTTGTATCATACGGTTGATACAATAACTATCAGTGCGATCAACGATATCTTCCATCACATATTTTTGTATCATGAACACGATACATCTACATCCGGTCCAGGTTTCTCGGCCATCGATCATAGATCTAAGTATAAGTACTCAATACATGTCCAAACGAAACCCGAGGCTGTGATCTTGTCAGAACTTCATCATCTGCAGCGTGAATTCGTCGTACAATCCCAGGCTTTTCATCCACTGCGTTTGTTCTTTCATCAGATCCGGGAGATGTACGACGTCCGCGAGGGCGTAGTCGACCAGCTCATCTGTCCAAATGCCGTTCCACCGGGAGTGAAACTTCCTTCGCTGCGATTTGTCGAGATCGACGGCGAAATACCGATAAAGCGTTTCGGCAAGAGAGGCGGATTGGTTAGCGCCGCGCGTCAGGACCTTTTCGGCGATCATCGTGTCGAACACGTTGTCGACCGCGATGTTATTCGCGGTGAGGAATTCGAGGTCGAACCGCGCGTTGTGAAAGATCTTTACTATTGCGGCGTTCGCGAGCACTTCGTGGAGCGCCCCGAGCTCGATGCCTTCGCTTAGCGGCACGAGCACATTGAATTCGCCATCAGAAAATTGAATCGAGAAAAGCTTTCCGTATTTCGAATTAAGGCCAGAGGTTTCCGTGTCGCAGCCGAGCACATTCGCCTGCGACAGTCTTTCGAATGCGAAGTCAATATCGGCGACGGTGCGGGTTACAAAAACGTGCATTGAATTATGAGATTTTCTCGTAATGCGCAGACCGATGCAATGCGGCCTCTGTCGTATAATCTTTGGAATATGCCCATCGTTCTAGATCGAACAGAAGCACGGGTGCTTGGCAGCCTGGTGGAAAAGCAGCTGACGACGCCCGAATATTATCCGCTGACGCTCAACGCTCTGATCAATGCGTGCAATCAAAAAAGTAATCGGGAGCCGGTGATGTCGCTTACGGAAACGGAAGTGCTCAGGGCGATCGACAACCTGCGTGAAAAGAACCTGGTTTATACGTTTCACGGCAGCACGAGTCGGACGGTGAAGTACAAACACGTTCTGCCGAGCGTTTTTGAGCTCGAGCCGCCGGGAGTTGCCGTAATTACATTATTGCTGCTTCGGGGGCCGCAGACGGTCGGAGAACTGCGCGGCCGTTCGGAGCGTTTATATGAGTTTGGCGGGCTCGATGAGGTGCAGCAGGCTCTCGACGGGCTGGCACGGCGCGATGAGCCGCTTGTCGTAAAGCTCGAACGGCAACCCGGCCAAAAAGACGCTCGGTACGCGCATCTGCTTTTGGGCGAGGTCGATGCTGCAAATCTGCCGGCGGCGCGCGAACGCGTGATAACCTCCGCTCCCTCCAACGACCGACTCGACAAACTGGAAAAGGAAATTGCGACATTACGAAGCGAACTCGACGAGTTTCGAGCAGCGTTCGGCGAATTTAGAAAGCAATTTGAATAAAAAAGGAAGCAAGATCACTCCTGCTTCCTTTATGGTTTACCGTGATTGGAGGAACTACTTTCCTTTGCGGTAAACACCGATCTTCATCTGTACAAGTGTCTCAACCGTGAGGTCTGGTTCTTCGGCTCGTGCCTTTCGAATGAACTCGGCATCGATCTTGAAGATGCGGCATTTCACCACGTCTTCAGCCGTCAGATTCGTCAGGCCTTCGGCCTTCAGATCAGCAAGATATTCCGGCGTGACCTTGAAGATGCTGTACTTGACGAGGTTTTCAAAGTCGGTCGTGCCGAAGCCCATGTCCTTTACATTGCGGACGAAATCGGCGTCGATCTTGAAGATGCGGGCCTTGACGAGATCTTCCATATCGAGATTCGGAAAACCCGTCGCTTTCATTTCGGCCATGAACTTTCCGTCGATCTTAAAGATCGCGGCCTTGAAAAGATCACCGAAATCCAGGTTCGGGAAATTGGCGCTCCGCAGGTCGTCAGCAAGTGCGATGGAAACATTCAGCATCGCTGCGCTCAGCAGCTTTTCGTCGAGACTCTGCTGATGATCGTTGTCCTTCCAACCCTTTTCCATATCGAAACCACGGCTGCGCATCGCATCGACGTAACCGCGATTTGGAACGAACGTGAACGTGCCCGAGCCTTTACCGTTGACGAACGTGCCCTCGCACTCGATCGTGCCGGCATCGCGGACGAGACGAAAGGTGACCTTGCCATTCGTGGCCTGTTCGCGGTTCAAGCCCTGGAGCTCGCCGAACGAATAGCTCGAACCGTTTTGGTTTCTGCCGCCGCTGTCAGTACGGCGTTCTAATGAAAGTTGGATCTTGTCGGGAGATTTTTCTTTTATGCTGGCTTCCCACGTTCCTGTAACAGCATTCTGCGCGACGATCACGAACGAACCGACCGCGATCACAATAAACGCGGCAAACACGCCGCCAAGTATTCTTATCTTCTTTTGCATCAATAGCCTCCGATTTCGGCAACTTATGTTTGGACGTTTGCCTTACGAAAGAGAAACACCGGAATGGTTCATTTTGTGACAAATACAGGGCATTTCAGCCCTTGAATGTTGCAATTCTAGCCGTAGAGCCCGCGAAACGCCTCGTCGGTGAACTTGAAATGACGCTCATCGGCGTCCTTTACGGCACCTAACGTTTCGTAAAAACGGATGGCGTTCAAGTTCCATTCGAGGACTTGAAAATCGATCCGCTCGAAGCCTCGGGCTTTCGCGCGTTTTACGATCTCGCTCAACAACAGTTTCCCGACGCCCGATTTGCGAAATTCCTGTTTCACGAACAGGTCTTCCAGGAAGTATCCCGATTGCCCGCGAAAGGAAGCGAAACATGGAAAGAACAACGCATAGCCCGCCATCGACGCCCCTTCGAATGCGCCCAACCCTTCGACAAAACTGTTTGGGCCGAACATTGCGTTATGGAGACGGTCGTCGGTGACGTTGAAAAAATCACCCAAGCCTTCGAAGTCAGCAAAATCCCTGATAAGGGCGATCACGTCGCCCAAATCGCGGTCGTTCAGCTCTCGTACATGAATTTCCATAAATAAAGCCGGGACGCTTGTCAGCTGCCCGGCCATTCTATTCGTTCAGAAAACACCTAGTTGGTTTTCTTCTTCGGGGTCTTTTGCGGGGCGATATTTTTTTCCGTCTTAAGGGTCTCGATCAATGCTGCGGCGTCCTGTTTGAATTTGTGTCCCTCGGGCGCAAGCGTCGCATATTTTTGCAACAGGTCGGCACCTTCCTGCAACTGGGCCTTATCGTCCTTTTCATATCCCACATTAATAAGGCTCAAGCCGGCACCGGCCATAGCATCAAGATCGTCAGGTTTTGTTGCAAGTATTTTTTTATACTCTGCGATCGCACTTGCCGAATCCCCGGTGACGCGATACATATCAGCCAGCGACAAACTTGCCTGGCTTTTTTTTGCCGCATCCGTCTCGATACTAACGTACTCGGGAATGATCACCTTCGCCGCCTCGATAACCGCTGGATCGACCTGTTCGGTTTTCACTGCGAGCCGGAAAGTTTCCATCGCTCCATGATACGCTCCGATCTTGTTGGTTTCGACCGCTTTCGGATCCGCAATATCGGCCGCAGACGCATTCTTAATAACGGTTAGAGACTGCTTGTAACTCGCAGCAGAATCAGCAAAATCCTTTTTAACGCGACCGAGCCCGGCGACCTTTTCATTCACATCCGGGTTCTTTACGCTCTTGTTGTATTCATCGACGGCCAAGGCCGACAACGCAGTACCGCGGTTGTTTAGCATGATCGGGGCGCTCCCAACGTAATCTGGATCGGCAGCGATACCTTCTGAATATTTTGTGATCGCTAATTGGTAGTTCTTGGCATTGTAGGCGTCATTTCCCTCTTTGAGCGCCAGATTTATGATCTCGTTTGCTTTCTTGGCCTTCTCGTTCTTTTCGCTGACCTCTTTTACCTTGGCCTCATATTCCGCCTGGGCCTTCTTCAATTCTTCTTCGTTTTTTGGCTTAAGGTCTTCGCCCTGCTTTACCGAACTTCGGGCTTCGGCCTCGGTGAATTTCCTGCCGTCGCCGGGATATACTGTGACATCGACGTTATCCATGCCGGCTATGATGTTTCTGGCAATTGCAGGCGCTATTCCAGGCCCGCTGATCGTCAGCGTGTATTTTCGGCCTGCTGGAAGAGCGAGCACGAACTCACCTTTCTTGTTGGTCTTTGTAGGGGGTGCCATTCCGGAGTCGATATCCGTACGATACGATTCGACAACCGCGTCAGCGACAGGCGCTTTTTTTCCATCAGCCTGTACCAGCATCACTGTTCCTCGTACCGCCTGAGCCATCGCCATCGAGTTGAACAACATAAGTGTAGCGGCCAGAAAACCCGCTCCGAAAATAAACTTCCTCACCATCTCACCATTTCCTCCGAAAATCCGTATGCTCAAAGCTTTTGCCTCAGTTTCGATGCAAATATAGCCCGGAACGTATGTTGAATTATTGAATTTTAACTCAATTCGACAAAAAACTCGAACAAGGCTGGCTATGGGAAAAGCAATGCTGTTCCCGGGCTGATAGACTAATCCTAAATGCAAGATAACAGCAGCCGCATCTTGAATTTCAGTTCGGGGCCGGGCGTCTTACCGCAACCTGTGCTGTTGCGGGCCCGCGATGAGATGCTTTCGATCGAAGGCTCAGGAATGAGCGTGATGGAGATCAGCCACCGGTCGGAGCTTTTCGAGGGAATTCTGTCGAAGGCCGAAAGCGGTATCCGAGACTTGCTGGACCTGCCATACAACTATAAAGTTCTTTTCCTCCAAGGCGGTGCGACTTTCCAGTTTTCGATGGTACCTCTGAATTTTCTTCGGGGAAGTGCGGATTATGTCGTTACAGGAACGTGGGGAGAAAAAGCAGTAAAGGAAGCCCAACGGTGCGGAGACGTAAATGTCATCTATGACGGCAAAGCGAGTGGATACGGCAGCATTCCTCATAAAGGCGATATGCGGTATTCAGATGGTGCCTCGTACGTCCACTATACATCCAACGAAACGATCGATGGTGTTGAGTTCGATTATGATCTGAACACCGGTTCACTTCCCGTGATCTGCGACGCTTCCTCAAACATTCTCTCGAAACCGATCGATACCGGGCGGTACTCGATGATCTATGCCGGAGCACAGAAAAATCTGGGCCCCAGCGGCGTAACGATCGTGATCATCAACGACGAACTGCTCGAACGCGTGCCCGACGGCCAGCATTCGCTGCTCGATTATCGAAATATCGCAGCAAACAATTCGATGGCGAACACGCCAAATACCTGGGGGATTTACCTGATCAGCCTGGTTTGCGATTGGTTGAAAGGACAGGGCGGCGTCGAAGCGATCGCAGGGGTGAATGAGCAAAAGGCCAAAGTCCTGTATGCGGCGATCGATAACAGTGACGGTTTTTACCGTGGCAAGGCGGACCCGTCTGCGCGGTCGAGAATGAATGTGACGTTTCGACTGCCTGCGGCCATGTTGGATGAAAAATTCTGTTCAGAAGCGGAGCAAAACGGGATGAACGGTCTTCGCGGGCACAGGACCGTCGGCGGCGTGCGTGCATCGATCTATAATGCTTTTCCGGCCGAGGGCGTTAACACCCTGACGGAGTTTATGTCCGACTTTGCCGCACGGCATCGTTAACCGACGCGGATCTGCTTTAGAGTGGAAAGGATGATTTCGTCGTCGCTTTCGTTTACGGTTCTTAGGTCGATCAAAACACGACCTTCATTTATCCTCGCTAAGATCGGCGTTTGTGAAAGCCGCAGCGCGGCTGCCAGCTCATCGGCAGACAAGGAATTGTGCGAAAGGGCGATCAGCGCGGTCGGCAACTTCACATCGGTTCCGGCTCCGCCGCCTATCGCCGAAAATCCCGGAACCATCTCAACGGTGACATGTTCTGGGTTCGTCACATGAATTCCCTCTACGAGCCGTGTCGCCCTTTCGCTGATCTCATCATATGTTTTCGATAGCATCCGTAGGGTAGGTATCTCTACAAATGCCGATCCACGAGCGAATGAATTGAGTGTCGCTTCGATTGCTGCATAGACGATCTTGTCGGCGCGTACTGCACGGTACAGCGGATGTCGCCTGATCTTAGAGATCGATTCTCGTCTTCCCACGATCAAACCGGCCTGGACGCCGCCAACCAATTTGTCACCGCTGAATACCACAACATCTGCTCCAGACGCCACGCATCGCGAGATAACCGGTTCTTCACCAAGGCCGAACCCCGATAGGTCGATCAGCGCACCCGAACCCGCATCTTCCAGCAAGATCAGTCTATTCCGGCGAGCAAGGTCCGCAAGTTCATCCAGGCCGGGCGATTCGGTGAATCCGGATATCCTAAAATTGGAAGGGTGAACGTGAAGGATCACCTTAGTTTGGTCATTGATCGCACGTTCGTAATCGACAAGCTTCGTACGATTCGTTGTACCTACTTCACGAAGCGTGCATCCTGATTGTTCAAGCACGTCAGGGATCCTGAAGTCGCCCCCGATCTCGACAAGTTCACCGCGAGATACGAGGACCTCGCCGCCCTTTGCAATGGCGGAAAGTACAAGCAGCGCTGCCGCGGCACAGTTGTTAACGATCAGGCCATCCTCGGCCCCAGTCAGTTCGGCAAGAACCTTCTCGGCGGCCGCGCCGCGACGGCCGCGCTCGCCGGTCTCGAGATCCAATTCTACGTTGCAGTAACCGGAAGCGTGCCGCACGATCGCCTCGACTGCTTTGGCAGAAAGCGAAGACCGTCCAAGGTTTGTATGAATTATTACGCCTGTCGCGTTGATCACCCGCTGAAGCCGGTTTCTGTCGTTTTCGTCGATCAACGAACGCAGCTTTCCTTCGATCGATAGAACGATTTCATCGCGCGAGACAACATCCTGCGTCGGTCGGGGTCCACGGACGCTGTCGACTGCTTCGCGGATCAAACGTAATGCGGTTGCTCGTCCTAACGACCTTTCGATCTCGATTCCTATCGGCGACCCAAGAATGCTGTCGACCGACGGGATCGCGCTCATTGCTTGCTTAATTTGTTCGGCACCGCTTGCCATAAGGAAATATTAACCGAAGGCTTTGGATTTTTCAGGAATTCGTCCGGCTTTCGAAGTATTTTAGACTTAGGTGGTTGTCCTGCCGCCGCGATTCCCTCACATTAAAAAGCAATGCGACCGATCGGAAACAAACTTTACCGCGAATCTGCGACCCGTTTGGAAGAAGCGGTCGCCCTCGATCAGGAAATACTTCGTCTCGAAGACAGCATTAGAAAGCTGAAGATCGATTTCGACATTTTTTTCAATGGGGCGACAAAACGGCCGCCACTCGAAGCACGAGCGCGTCTCGAATCAAATTTAAAACGTATCTCAGATGACCGCGCCCTGACCTACGCTCAGCGATATCGGCTCACCTCCATCGTTGCGCGATACACGTCATATCGTGAGCTTTGGCGACGAAACCTGAAAGCTCGCGGTGACGACCTGATTTGAACTGTCTTTGGACAAACAAAAATGCGAACCGATCATTGGTTCGCATTTTTGTTTTTAATTCTGCCGATCCCGACGCAGAAGGAATGACGGTCAGAAAACCCCTGGTCACGCAACCTTCGTCACGTTTTCGGCCTGCGGCCCCTTGGGACCGTTAGTAACCTCGAATTCAACTTCCTGCCCCTGGATCAGTGTTTTGTATCCGTCACCGGAGATAGCGCTGTAGTGAACAAAGATATCCTGCTCACCGGGCTGCTCGATAAAGCCGTAGCCCTTAGCGTTGTTGAACCATTTGACCATTCCTACCGTTTTAGACATTTCGAGTAATTCCTCCTACCTAACTTCAATAGATCAATTCATACGTGGGAAGATCCGCACGATAATCAATAACCGTTGGCGCACGTCGCCCTAAAACGACGTTTGAGCAAGCAGTTAAAACTCTCATTTGGACAGGTGCTTCCAAACAAATAACAAATCTTAAACCGCAAGATGTTCCGCTTTCGTGGCGTGTTGTTTGTGGATGACGAAAGAGAATTTACAAATAAACAATAGGTCTGTCAAGCGATTTCTCCGGCTTTTAGGCAAATTTCTTCGCATTTCGTGAAAATTGACATAAATCGGGCGATAACTGATTATTGAGCAAGTTCAGCCAGTCTTGCTCTGCAATGTTTATGTCTACCGAATATGGCCAATCCGCGCCGCTTTCATACAATAAATACCTGAAAGTTCGGGAGCTTATCCAGCTTCAGGAAACCTTGTCGGAGCCGGCCAGTCATGATGAGCTTTTATTCATAATCATTCATCAGACTTACGAACTTTGGTTCAAGCAGTTGCTCCATGAGATTGACGCCACTCTTGGATGGATCTGCGAAGGCCGCCTTTTTCGTGCAAACCATAGCCTTCGGTCGGTGATCTCGATCGAACGTATCCTCGTAACCCAGATCCATTTGCTGGAAACTATGGCCCCGATCGGCTTTCTCGAATTTCGCGACAAGCTCAATCCCGCGAGCGGTTTTCAATCGATGCAGTTTCGCGAGCTTGAATTTGTCTCCGGTGCGAAAGACGAAAAGATCCTCAAATCGTTCAAGGATGACGAATTCGCGTTCGAAAGGTTGTCGAAGCGATTCGATGAGCCAAGCCTTGCTGATGAGTTTTGGGCTCTGCTTTCGAGGAATGGACTCGCCGTTAATTCCGGTGAAGAACGGGTCGCGGCAATAGTTGAGATCCTGACGCATCCTGAGAAATACGCCGATATTTATAACTTGCAGGACCTATTGATCGAACACGACGAATTGATAATCGCGTGGCGATATAATCACATCCAGATGGTCGAGCGAATGCTGGGAATGAAACGCGGCACCGGCGGCTCGGAAGGCGTGGGTTACCTGATGACGACATTAACCAAGAAGTTTTTCCCAGAGTTGTGGGAAGCACGTACACATCTTACGATCTAAAATATTCGCTTCAAGTTTTGAAATGAAATCGCTTTACCCTCTCATACCCGCTTTTGCAACGATCCTCTTTTTTGTTTCGGCAACGTTCGCGCAACCGCAATCCTCAACCCCTGCGCATATAACGATCCTGCACGTTAATGACACATACCAATTCACACCGGTTGAAAGCGGAACATTGGGCGGATTAGCGCGCGTGATGACGATCAAGAAGGAAGCATTGAAGGAGAATCCTAATACGCTTTTTATGCTCGCCGGCGATACGCTTTCGCCCTCAGTGGAAACGCGGACTTACCGTGGCGTGCAAATGATCGATGCGTGGAACGCTCTCGGCTTGGATTACGCGGTGTTCGGCAATCACGAGTTTGATCTGAAGACCCCGGAACTGCTGCAGCGGATGAAAGAATCCAAATTTCCGTGGCTCGGCGCAAACGTGGTTTATGCGAAGACGGGAAAGCGATTTGCCGACACGCCGCCGTACATTATTCGCAAGATCGATGGCGTAAAAATAGGCATCATCGGACTGCTTTTACCCGAAACAAAAGAAACATCATCTATGGACGCGACTCTGGAAGTGAAAGACTTTTGCACGGTCGCGAAACTACTTGTTCCACAGATCCGAAAGGCAGGTGCTCGCGTGGTAGTCGGGCTGACGCACATGTTCATGCGTGAAGACAAACAGCTTGCGGCCTGTGCCCAGCTTGATCTGATACTGGGCGGCCACGAGCATACGCTTTTGCAGTCGTCGGCGAACGGCACGCCGATATTTAAGATGACGGCTGACGCGCGCGAGGTCGGGAAATACGATCTCTACATTGACCGAAAAACCGGCCGGCTGGCCAGCATGGATTGGGAGGTCATCCCCGTTAACGCCTCGGTGCAGGAAGATCCAGATTTTGCGCCCGTGATCGCAAAATACTCCGACCTTCTTAAACAGCTTTCCGTGCAGGTCGGCTCAAACAGCGTTATTCTTGACGCTCTCTCGCTTTCGAACAGAACAAAGGAAACCAACGTCGGCAACTTTATTGCCGATTCGTACAGAGCAGCTACAAATGCGGATGTCGCCCTCGTAAACGGGGGCTCGATCCGTGCAGACCTGACGTACAATCCGGGTATCCTGACAAAGCGCGCTGTCCTTTCGATATTGCCCTTCAATAATCCGGTAGTGAAGATCGAGATCTCGGGCAAGACTCTCATCGACGCCCTCGAACACGGGGTCGCGCGTTCCGCGGAAGATAAGGAACCGGGTAGATTTCCGCAAATTTCGGGAATGAGTTTCAAATTCGACGCGCGAAAACTTCCGGGGCAGCGCGTTTCCGATGTCATGGTCGGGGGACGTCCCGTGGATCTGAATAAGACCTATACACTTGCGACGTCAAATTTCCTCGTTGCAAATGGCGGCGACGGCTATACGATGTTCAAGAATGCGAGAGTGGTCATTTCTGAAGCTCAGGCCCGGAAAGACTCCGAGGTTTTTGAAGAAGCGATCAGAAATGCACCGAATTCGACGATTTCGCCCGTGGTTGAGGGACGTATAATTCGTATCAATTAGCGATCGCCGCGGCATCTTTATCCGGAATAAACGCCGCGAAAACTTCATTAGAGAACAACATCCCCTTTTTGGTCAGGCACAGGTGTCCGGTGCTGATCTCGACCAACCCATCGTCTAGAAAGCGCTCGATCTCATCCCGATAATCTTCTTTCAAATCGATCTGAAACCGCTGTCGATACTCATCTAGATCGATTCCGGCATTCAGACGCAGTCCCAGAAAAATAAATTCCGAAGCTGCATCGGTAGTTTCACGAAACACTTCAGCTCTTTGGTTTTCTTCGATCACCCGAACATACTTCGCGGTATCGCGATCGTTCGAGTATCGCTGGCTCCCGTTGAACGAATGCGCCGACACGCCGAAACCATAAACGGGATCGAGTCGCCAGTATTTTGTGTTATGACGGGATTCAAATCCTGGTTTTGAAAAATTCGAGATTTCGTATTGTACGTAGCCTGAAAGGGCGAGCCGGTCGATCATAAGCTCGTACATCGCGGCCGCCAGGTCTTCGTCTGGCAACGGCCGGCGGCCGGAACTTACTTGTTCTGCGAGCGGTGTCCCTTCGTGGATCTCGAGCAGATAAAGCGAAATATGTTCGGGCCCTAATTTGACCGCTTCTTCGAGATTTCGCCTCCAATCGTCCACTGTTTGCCCAGGCAAACCTGCGATCAGATCGAAGCTCACATTTTCGAAACCAGCATCTCGCAGCAGACGAAATGTCGTTCGTGCATCGTTTGCATCATGGCCGCGTGCAAGCAGCTTTAAATGCTGGTCATTGAACGTCTGCACTCCGAAGCTCGCTCGGCTCACTCCAAGCCCGTGATATGCCGAAAGAGACTCGGCAGTCACGGTTGCCGGATTTATCTCCAAGGTAATTTCGGCGTTCTCGGCAATATTGAATTTCGATCGAACCGTTTCGAGAATTTGATTGACGTGTTTCGGCTCTAACAATGACGGCGTTCCGCCCCCGAAATAGATCGTGTCAACCAAATTTCGAGCTTCGAATTTCGCATTTCGAATTTCCGAGCAAAGCGCCGATACATACCGCTCGACTGCTTCGCGGCTGCGCCAAACATCGGTCGCGAAATCGCAATAGGAACAGCGCGATTTGCAGAATGGAATGTGAAGATAGATTCCGACGGCCACGTGTCAATTATAGACCGTGATCTAGTTGGAAGCAGCGGCCGTTGATTCTAATTGTTTTTCAAGCGACGTTTCCCAAACCGCTTCCAATTCGACGACTGGTGACGAGATCATCTCATGTCCATCGATCGAGATCCGCAAAATATCGTCGCCCACACGCCCAAGAATCGCGAACGGGCCGTCGCCAGCGATCGCAGTTACGGCATCGAGGTTTTCTGCGGCGAAACTAATGATTATGCGCGACGGCGATTCGCTGAACAGGACCCCTTCGTTCGGGATACCGCTTGACCGAAGATCGATAAAAGCGCCGACTGCGTTGCGACCAAGCGAAGAGAAACAGCATTCAGCTATCGCAACGGCTATCCCGCCGTCTGAGCAATCGTGCGCAGATCTTAGAAGCGCCGCCTGTGCGAGTTCTAAACATGTATCCTGCACATTCTTCTCAAGCTGCAGATCGAGATTCGGAATCTGGCCGCCTGCGATCAACTCGTCCGTCGACCTTCCTAGTATCGTTTGCGCATATTCGCTGACTGAAAGATCGTCAAATGTCGTGCCGAGCAACGCGATGATGTCGCCTTCGTCTTTAAAGCCCTGCGTCACGATCTTTCGGGTATCCTCGATCAGGCCGATCATCCCGATCGTCGGCGTAGGCAAAATTCCGCGGCCATCGGTTTCGTTATAGAAAGAAACATTTCCAGAGACGACCGGGGTTTCGAAGACCTCGCAGGCTTCCTTAATTCCGTCGATCACGTCGGAGAACGAACGCATAACTTCGGGCCGTTCTGGCGATGCGAAATTCAAACAATTCGTGACCGCAATGGGTTTTGCGCCGGCGCAGACCACATTTCGCGCGGCTTCGGCAACGGCCAGCTTTGTTCCCGCCCGCGGATCGACCGCGACGAAACGACCCGGTCCGTCCAGGCACATTGCGATCGCGCGACGCGTTTCTTTTACGCGAACAACGGCGGCATCAGCACCCGGCAAAACAGCCGTGTTCGTTCGGACCATCGAATCGTAT
>QHXS01000117.1 GCA_003223975.1 Acidobacteriota bacterium | reverse complement strand
CTCGGATACAACCCCACCGTTACCGAAAATAGTGGAATTTTCTCTTTACTAGAATTTTCACTCATTATTTTCACCATGTCGACAAATCCGGCATTAAACACTATAGTGAGTACGATCAACACTCTCACTAGGACCACCTATGAGCAATGGTGTTTCAAATGCAAAGTTGAACTCGGGAAAACTCTGTATGACCTCGTCACCGGCGAAATTGATCCACCGGATGAAGACGATACGGCAGAAACTATTGCCGCATGGGAGGTTGCCAACCGTAGCGCCATGCGCATCCTCATTCCCTCCATTATCGAACCCGAATTTCAGTTGATTAGGAACTGTGAAACGGCGCGCGATATCTGGACTACTCTCGAATCTAATTTTCGGGACATTTCTATGTTGCGTCAATGCAACACCTTTGAGCAACTGATTTCTCTGAAATATCTACCAGAGAAAACAATCCACGACCATATCGCAGCTTTCAACAAGCTATACCAGGAAATCAAGACGTTTAACCACTTCAAAGATCTCCCGGACGCGATTTGGGTCACCCGTTTCCTGCGGTCATTGCCAACGGAATACACGGCCTTTGCGAGATCTTACGACAAAGAACTTGCAACCACCAAGTTGAATGACGTATACGGACACCTCCGGAGCGAATTCAACAACCGTTTGTCGAAAGCCAAGGAATCCACCACCTCGGCACCTGCACCTGCATCGGCGAACTATGCATCTGGTAATTCTTCCGCAAAGAAATCTAAGAAGCACAACAACAAGGGCAAAGGTTCCACCCCTACGCCTTCTGTTCCTTCGTCGGCCCCCACCGACGAATGTGGTTATTGTCACAAGACAAACCACACCCGAGACGACTGTTATGCATGGAAGATGAAGCTCTTCTACGAACTTCACAATCCTCCACTTACCTCGAAGAAACCAAAGCCTTCGAAGTCTTCCCATCCATCTGGGAATGTCGCATGCTATGAATCTGGATATTCTACAGCCGTACTCAATATCGAACCGTCTAAAATGTTGTCGGACTCACCATCGGACATTTGGGTTATCGATTCCGGAGCCTCAAATCATATGGTTCCATTGGATAAGTCCTGTTTTACGGACTATTCCACCGACTTGCCAGGTCCCAATACTATCAAAGGGATCAATGGGAACACCAAAGTTCTCGGCATCGGTAATATTACGCTCAACTCAAATGGAGGCGAGCTGGTACTCTCGGACGTCCTCAACGCTCCTGGATTACCTTATTCTCTTTTGTCGCTAGGCCAACTCATGATGGCTGGTAATAGAATCACGTTCGATGCGCCCTATTGCATCATCGAGAACGATACCGGATTTTATCTCAAATCCAGGTTTGCACCCTCCTTCGGCGCCGCAAGCTCTCTCTTTCGATTCCACGTCGATTTTCCCGTTGCAGAATCCAACCTTGCAACTAGCGCTAGTGAGGACCAGATTGCACTCTGGCATGCCCGTGTCGGTCATGTTGCCACTTCCGGCCTTCCTCACATCGCTAAGGTCACAATCGTACCAGAAAGTTTCAAAACAGCTATCTCTGGCGCCTTTCCAGATCCCGGCATCTGCGAGCCCTGTCTTGAAGGGAAGCAGACACGATTGCCATACCCACCATCAGAACACAATCCTACAGTTCCTCTGGGAGTCATCCACACTGATTCTTGTCATGTTCCTGTTCCCTCCATTAAGGGATACAAGGACTTCGTCACGTTTACCGACGAAGCAACTCGCATGTCATTCGTGTTCTATCTTCGCGACAAGACATCTTCTACCGTTCTCGAAGTATTCGAGAAGTTCAAGGCAAGCGCCGAACTACACTTTTACTCGAAAGGGTACAAAATACAAGCGGTACGTATGGATGGCGGGTCCGAGTACCAAGCTACGTTGAAGGGCTTCCTTGTCGAAAAGGGGATTGATAGTGAGAGAACAACTCACTACTCCCCGGAATCCAATGGGATTTCAGAGCGTCTCAATAGGACTCTCCTCGACATGGCCCGCACAATGTTATTTGGAGCAAACTTACCCAATAAACTCTGGACGGAAGCAATTTCTGCTGCTGTCTATCTCAAGAATCGGCTTCCTCACTCCAGTCTTCGTGGGAATATTACTCCTCACGAGATGTGGTTTGGAATCAAGCCATCTTTGTCCCATCTTCGCGTTTTCGGGTGTGCAGCCCACACTCACATCCCTGAAGAGCGTCGCAAGAAATATGGCGATGGAAAAGTCGACCGTCGCTCAGTCCACACATATTTCGTTGGGTATGATAAATCGGACGCCATTTATAAAATTTGGCACCCGTCAAACAATTCCGTTGTCCGCGCAAGGAACGTCATTTTTGACGAAACTTTATATTATCAGGATGAAGGCGACCTCAATGAGTTACCTCTCTCTACTGAACCATCTGAATTCCAAAATTCAGCAGTACCTGATACTCCAGCAGCCCTGCCTGCTCCTCCAATTCTAATTGAACCTCCTCAATATTTACCGGAACCTCCTCCTCCGGCGATTCCACGATCGATACCAACTGGCCCAACACATTGGCCCATTCCACCCCCTCCGATCGTCGAATCGAGGCACTCCTCGCCAACTCTGACCACTCAGCAAGTTGCGTCGGATTATTCCCTCAGGAGCAAAGGCTTTCCCCAAAATGCCGAAGCTCTATTGTCATACGTTTACTCTATACCTGACAATTACCATGACGCGATGGAATCTCCCCATCGTGATCTCTGGCAGAAAGCTATGAATGAGGAATTCAAAGCATTAATCGACAACGAGACATGGACTCTCGTCCCCCGTCCTACTAATGTTCCGATAGTGGACTCACGTTGGACATACGATATGAAGGACGATGATCCTCCTCGGTACAAAGGTCGATTCGTTGCCAAAGGCTTCTCTCAACGCTATGGCATCAATTACGAGGAAACCTATGCCCCGGTCGTCAAACCGGAAACTCTCCGTGTCCTATTTGCAGTTGCCGCCCACCGCAAATATGTAATTCATGGAATGGACGCAGTTACCGCCTTCCTCAATAGTATCCTCAAGGAAACTATTTATGTTAAACAGGCTGAAGGATACGTCGATCCGGAACATCCAGACTGGGTGTACCTGCTAGGCAAAGCGTTATACGGATTAAAGCAATCGGCACTTGAGTGGTACAACACCCTCAAGGCAGTCCTCGAATCGGACGAACTGCAATTCAAACGCATTGAATCCGACCACGCAGTATTCATGGTTCGCACCGAATTATCAACAGTTTATCTCGCGTTATTTGTTGATGATATGGCTATCTTCGGAGATGACGAAATTCTCATCGGAGAAATTAAAGCCAAACTGTCCTCCCACTTCAAAATGAAGGATTTGGGGATTATGAAGCGTTTTCTTGGATTGGAGATTGAACGCAATTCACTTGGAGATGTTATTGTGTCTCAGAAGCGCTATATTGAGCGCGTTCTCGAGCGATTCGGAATGCAGGATTGCAAACCGACATACACTCCTCTCCCCACTAATATCCGGCTCCGCAAACGGGACTACGACCCAGATAATCCCGATCCACCCGCGGACCAAACTCTCTATCGTGAGATAATCGGATCGCTAAACCATCCCGCACAATGGTCTCGACCTGATGTTGTAAATGCGATATCCAAACTGTCGCAATATCTCCACGATCCGTCAGTTAATCACTTAACTGCAGCGAAACACCTTCTTCGCTATTTCAAAGGCACCATCCACCTCCGTCAAATTTACTCGGCGAATCAGTCTCCCAAACTCGTCGGTTATGCGGATGCGGATCACGCTAATGACGAGGATGACCGCAAGTCATTCTCAGGCTATTGTTTCTTCCTCGACGATAAGAGCGCCGCAATTTCCTATTCGTCAAAGAAACAGTCTCTCGTTGCGCAATCTACGATGGAAGCAGAGACAGTTGCACTAAATCACGCCGCAAAAGAGGCTCTCTGGCTTCGTCAACTTTGCCACGATCTAGATGTATTTGGATTGGATCAGGAATCCCCAGCTACACCTTCCATTTCCATGATCAACTCAGATTCAGAAAGCGCCCTGAAAGCCGTCAAGAATCCAGTTTTTCATGCCCGCACCAAGCACTTCGACATGCGTCATCATTTCATTCGAGATGTTGTTGCTAAGGGCGAATTGTCTGTGGGACATATTCCGGGGGATCAAAACCCCGCGGATATCTTTACGAAGAGCCTTGATCGCAGCAAGCATGCTTCTGCCCTCGGTTTGATCCACATGGCTTGATGCCTGTGTTGAGCTTAATCTTCTCTTTTTCTTTTTCTACCTTCTATTCATTGTTATGAGCTTCCTATGGAAGACTATTTACTTCATCTCGCCTAACGA
>QHXS01000116.1 GCA_003223975.1 Acidobacteriota bacterium | reverse complement strand
GGTCGTCGCCTGCGGAGGCGTTACTCCCCCAGAAACACCGAGATGCGATGAGTTTAATTCGCCGACCATCATATTCATCAGACGTCGAACCTCGTCGGGCGTACGGGACGAAGCGATGAGTGGTTCATAGATATTCTTCACGGCGTTCCAGTCTGCTCCGTGATATTTGTCATCGTAAAAATTATCGCGAAGATACCGCCAGCCTTGCCGAAAGACCTCCATCTTGTCTTCCGCGAAATTCACGGGCATCTCGATGTTGACGGCCAGCGGCCTTACCTCGCGCTTGTCGAGCGAAACGATATTTATTCGCCCGCCCTCGAGGTAATAGATCTCTTTGCTATCCGGCGTGAATTGAGCCTGCGACTTAAAGCCGGTTGTGGACGTCAGTTGCCGCGATGAAGTGTCGGTTGCCAGTTCGTCTAAAGTTCGGGTGTAGATATTGAATTGCCCTTCTGCACTTGCAAGGATCGCAAGCGTTTTCCCGTCGGGGCTGATCACCGGCGAGCCGCCGTTGACGCCGGTGTTAATAATGCTCAACCGTTTCCGAATATCTTCGAATACAGGCTCCACCTTTGCCTCTTCTTTTTCTGCCGGAGACGGTGAAGCGATTGGCGATGCCGCCGGTGTCGGCGTCGGCGTAGCAACGGGCCGCTGCCGCGGATTTTCCTGTTTGAACAGATCGCGAAATTGATCTTCACGAAACTTCGGCGTGCGAAGTGTCAGATCGACGCGGGCGATAGCATTATCTTCCGTCCTTTGATTCGTGTCGAAAAGTAAATAAGTGCCGTCGGGACTCCAAGCGATCGTGTTGCTGTTCGAGTTTGCCAAAAAGCTCACCGGCCGAGCGCTTCCGCCGGCTGCCGGAACAACATAAGCATTTATGTACGAACGTGTTTCGGGCGAGTAGCTCAGGTAGGCGATCCACTTGTTATCCGGCGACCATTTGATTTGCTCGCCGCCGAAAAGCGGTGGAGGATCAGTAAAGATTTTAGCGACCTCGCGTTCCTGTTTCGACGCGACATCTATAACCATCAGAGTTCGGGAGTTGCGCAAAAATGCGATCGATTTGCCGTCAGGCGAATAAACAGCCGCAAAATCGTTACCGCGGCCCGCGGTTATCGGTGATTCGAATTCTGTTCCGAAGTCGTATTGGAAAAGCGACATTGTTCCACCTCGCTCGGACGAATAGATCAGCTTTCGGCTGTCGCTCGACCACGAAAGGTATGATTCCGGGGCGGCAGTGTTCGTGACGCGAACGGCTTCGCCGCCATCCTTCGCCGACGCTGCAAACACTTCACCGCGAGCGATCACAGCAACCTTTTTGCCGTCGGGCGAAAGCGCTAGCTCACGGATCTGTGTTGAAGCATTAACACGGTCAATGATCGGCGTGGTCGCTGCGCCTCGTAGCGCGATAGGCACTTCGGCCGCTTTTCCGCCGTCGGTCAGCATTTTCCAGATGTGAAAGTTTCTTTCGAAGACTATCTCGCGGCCGTCCGCGGAAAGATTCGCCCAAAGAACGCGGCCGTCGGTAAAGTTGGTCAGTTGTTTCGCAGCACCGCCGCGTGGCATTGTCCAGATGTTTTGCGTGCCGTTGCGGTCGGAGACAAAAAAAACACGCGAGCCGTCAGCCGTTGCCATGGGCCAAAGCTGTTTTGCACCTATAGGTGTCAGCTCCGAATATTGCTCACCATTCTTCTGCCAGAGCTCGCTTTCGTCGATGTGGCTCCGGCCGTGCCGCCACCATTGCCCGAAACCGATGCCGCGAGCAGCAAAAATGAACGAGCCGTCCGCCAGCGGCGTAGCATTGTATTCGTTTGTGTACCTGTCAGCGCTGATCTGCATAGGAGTGCCGCCGGACGAGACGACGCGGTAAATATCATTCATGCCGGCTATATCGCGGGCCGTCGACGAAAAATAGATCCACTCGCCGTCCCGCGACCAGGCATCAAGTTGCTCGTTGCCATCATCGAATGTTAGACGCCGAACTTCGCCGCTCGTGAGATCGAGAATGTAGATATCGCCATTGCCGGTTCTGTTGGAGCCGAATGCGATCTTTTTTCCGTCGGGCGAGAACAGCGGCTTCGATTCTGTCGCTGAATGCGAAACCAAGAGTTGTGCGGTGCCGCCTTCCGCCGGGACCGTCCAGATGTCGCCGCCGGAAACGAAGGCGATCTCTTTCCGGTCGGGCGAGAGCGATGGCTCGGTCATGTAGACATTCGTCGATTGGCCGAATGCGGCGGAAGCGAACGCGCAAATGGCGGCGAGAACAAGTGCTTTGGTCTTCATATATAAGGTCACTATGACTAACTTTTGAACTGAATCATTATACGTCGCGTGGACGTAATTGTTTACCGGTACGAGTCCGAATTTAGAGGTGCCCCGATGTTTAGATACTCGATCAGTTGTCTATACGTTTTTGCTCTTTTGGTCTCCGTTCCTTCCGCATTCGGTTGCACTACTTTTTGTCTCAAAAATAACGGCGAGGTCCTATTTGGAAAGAATTACGATTGGTCGATCGGCGACGGAATGATCTTCGTCAACAAACGCGGAATGTCCAAGATATCGGGCCTGGAAGACGAAAAGAACGTCGCAAAATGGGTCTCGAAATACGGAAGCATCACGTTCAATCAATACGGTTGGGAGGCTCCTTCCGGCGGCATGAACGAAATGGGCGTCGCGATCGAGCTAATGTGGCTCGACGATACGAAATACCCTAAACCCGACGACAGGCCGGCGATCGACGTTCTTGAATGGATCCAATACCAACTCGACACATCCGCTTCGACTGCGGAGGTTATTCGCAATGCGGAATTGGTTCGGATCGTCTCAGAGGTAAACCTGCATTATATGGTGAACGATCGGAACGGAAACGCCGCAACGATAGAATTTCTCGACGGCAAATTGGCGACGCATACCGGAATGGAATTGCCGGTTGCCACGCTCACTAACGATACTTACGCGCGTTCGATGCGTTACGCGGCCACAAATGATCCATTGACAACGAGGTCGGCGAATTCCCTCGATCGGTTTGTGCGAGCCTCGGCCCGTACGAAACAATTCTCTTCACGTGTACTGTCTGAACAAGAAGCGGTCGATTACGCGTTTGACACGCTTGCGAACGCGGCGCAGCCCGGCTACACACAATGGAGCATCGTCTACGATCAAAGGCGGCTGAAGGTCCACTTTAGAACGAAGGACCAGCTGGCGATCAAAACGGTCGATGCGCATTTCTTCGATTACGGCTGCGTAGCTCCTGTACTGACGCTCGACCTGAATACAACTGAGACCGGCGACGTTTCACCGCTTTTCAGGCCATATGCAAGAACCGCAAACCGCAACCTGATCGAACGTTCGTTCGGCGGCACTGAATTCCTGGCGAAAGTTCCAGCCGGCGTGAAAGATCGGTATGCCGAATTTCCGGAACGCTTCACATGCAGCAGCGTTGTGCCGCTTCGCGACAAGATGCAAACGCGTGCTGAGAATGCAGCGTTCGATTGGCGCGACCCTTCCGCATACATTTTCAAATACCTCGCCACTTCGCGATAATGTTTCGAACGTATGAAGTTTGGACTTATCGCCGGCAACGGCCAATTCCCATTTTTGGTGATCGAAGGTGCGCGCCGAAGCGGCGCGTCCCTTTCTGTCGTTGCGATAAAGGAAGAGACGGATCCGCGCATTAATGACGTTATCGAGAACGTGCTTTGGGTCGGCATCGGCCAACTGGGCAAGATGATCTCGTTCTTCAAACGCGAAGGCGTCGAAAAAGCGATGATGGCCGGGCAGGTTAAGCACGTTCAGCTTTTCTCAGGAGCCTTGCCTGACGTGCGGATGATGAAAATGCTTTGGAATTTGCCGAAGCGGAATACCGACGCCTTGATCGGCGGTATCGCCGATGAATTATCGAAGGAAGGAATCGAACTTGTGGATTCGACCTTTCTTATTACGGAGCAACTTGCTCAAAAAGGTGTCCTGACAAAACGCGGTCCGGACAAAACCGAAAACGAGAATATCGAATACGGGCTTCAAATTGCATCCGAGATCGCGCGGCTCGACCTCGGCCAAACCATCGTCGTGCGTGCGAAGGCTTGTGTCGCGATCGAAGCGATGGAAGGCACGGACGCGACCATCAGACGCGCGGGCGAACTGGCGAACGGCAAACTTACCGTTGTCAAGGTCGCGAAACCCGATCAGGACATGCGTTTTGATGTGCCTGTCGTCGGTTTGCCCACGATCGAGACGATGATAAATGCAGGCGCGACATGCCTTTCTATCACCGCCGGAAAGACACTGATCTTCCACCGCGAGGCGATGCTCGCCCGCGCAAACGAAGCAAAGATCTGCGTACTGGGCAGCTGAATGGAAACAATTTCAAAATTTCCACGTAACATTTGATTGCATTTAATTCATTATTTCGGAGATTCAATGAGAAAAACCTTTTTAGTACTTTCACTGGTTATCGGTCTGCTCGCGCCCACCGCTCTCGTCGCGCAAACCGTAAAGATCACACCGGCGGAACGCAAGATCGCCGAGGGAATCACGGCGTCACAGCTTAGCAACTACTTACATTTTGTCGCTTCTGACGCCATGGGCGGCCGAGACACGCCTT
>QHXS01000188.1 GCA_003223975.1 Acidobacteriota bacterium | reverse complement strand
GAATTTCGATGTCGAATTCCTCTTCGAATCGCATCACCAATTCAACAAGGTCGAGCGAATCCGCACCGAGGTCTTCAATAAAGCGTGCATTTTCCGTCACTTCCGCCTCGTCTACACCTAGTTCATCTACGATGATCTGTTTGATCTTATCTTGAACGTCTGACATATTTTCTCCTATCTTTTTATAGCGTTTCCTGAGTATTTCTTAAACTTTCCGTATCCTCAACGTTCAAAATGCGAACGTTGCGATCGATCTGTTTTATCAATCCTGACAATACCTTTCCCGGGCCGACCTCGACAAACCTAGCCGTGCCGTTTGCGATCAAATTCTGAACCGATTGCAACCATTTTACAGGCGACGAAACCTGCCTTGTCAATGCGTCGGCGACGCGAGTTTCATCGAAGTTAACCGCTGCATCGACATTATGAACTATCGGAAATTCAAACTTTGTATACGGCAGACCTGCGAGGTCGTTTTCGAGCCGATTCTGTGCCGGCATCATCAATGCGCAATGAAACGGTGCAGAAACGTTGAGCTTGATCGCCCGCTTTGCGCCTCGCTCTTTCAACAATTCGCACGCCCTGTCGACTGCGTCCGAATCGCCCGCGATCACGACCTGCGACGGCGAGTTGACGTTCGCGGGACTGCAAACTTTCCCATCTGCAGCTTCGCGACATGCGGCTTCGACCGTTTCTATATCGGCGCCAAGTATGGCAGCCATCGCACCGACGCCAACCGGAACGGCTTCCTGCATATATGTTCCCCGATTTCGAACTGTACGAACCGCGTCTGCAAAATCGATCACGCCGGAAGCAACCAACGCCGAGTATTCACCCAAACTGTGCCCAGCGACGAATTCAGGCTTACCAATACCCTCGTCGACAAGGGATTTATAGGCTGCAACTGAAGTTGTCAGGATCGCGGGCTGCGTATTTGCGGTTAGCTGAAGGTCGCTTTCGTCTCCGGAAAAGCACATTTCCGAAAGCGAAAATCCAAGAGCATCATCTGCTTCTTCAAAGATCGATCTTGCCGCGGGGAAATTCTCGTAAAGATCCTTTCCCATTCCTACCGATTGGCTTCCCTGCCCGGGGAAAATAAACGCGGTCTTCGACATTAATTCCTGATCTAAAACCTCAGTACGGTCGCGCCCCACGTAACGCCGCCGCCGAAGGCCGTGAGCAAAACTGTGCTTCCTTCTGTAATTCGACCCGATTCGATGCACTCATCCATAGCGATCGGTATCGACGCAGATGAAGTATTTCCATGCTCGGCAATGTTCGAATAAACCTTTTCTTCCGGAACGCCGAGACGTGAAGCAACCGCATCAGTGATGCGCTGATTCGCTTGATGAGGTATTACGATATCGACATCGTCAACCGTGAGGCCTGCTTTTTCCAGCATTTCCGCCGAAATATCCGCCATCGAACGCACCGCAACCTTGAAAAGCTCATTGCCCTTCATTTTAAAAAAATGCTGTCCTTCGTCAATCGTTTTATGTGTCGTGCCGAGTTTTGTGCCGCCGCCCGGAGCGTAAAGCTGCTCTTCGTAGCGGCCGTCAGATTTGATCTTCGTCGCGAGAATTCCCTTTCCCGAATTTACCGGCCCAACGATTGCGGCGCCGGCACCGTCGCCAAAGATCACGCACGTACCGCGGTCGGTATAGTCAACGTACTTTGTCAGCACTTCGGCCCCGACGACCAACGCATACTTGATCTGCCCGGTCTTGATCATCGATTCGACGAGCGTTAGCCCATACAAAAATCCCGAACAAGCTGCAAAAACGTCCATACCCGCCGCGTTTGTTGCGCCGATCTGCGCCTGTATCAGCGCACCCGTCGACGGCATTATCTGATCAGGCGTAGTGGTCGCGCAGATTATGATATCGACGTCCTCGGGTTTCAGCCCTGCGCGTCCTAGGGCTTGACGCGCTGCCGAGGTTCCGAACTGCGACGTATATTCGTTATCGGCGGCCTTGTGCCGCTGTTTGATGCCGGTGCGCGAAGTTATCCACTCATCGGAAGTCTCGACCATCTTTTCCAGGTCGGCATTTGTCAAAATGCCTTCTGGGTAAGAATGACCCATTCCGAGGATTCCGGCGTTGTATTCGGCCATGAAGTAAATTTAGAGCCTAAGATCGGTGGAACTCAAAACTACTCGGCGTCCTTTGCGTTAACGATTTGTCGGCCTTTGTAAGTGCCGGTCTTTGGGTCGATACGATGCGGGATCTTGGCTTCGCCCGAATCTTTGTCGATATAGAACTGCGGAACGCGCAGTGCGTCATGCGCCCGGCGCTCGCGAGTGCGTGCATGTGAATGTCGTCGTTTTGGATTTGGCATAATACCTCAATTAACAGGCCGAAAGTTTTTACGTCCGGCTATTTCAAATTCTTAAGAGCTGACCATCGCGGGTCAATAGCGTCGTCGGTGCAGCTACAGTCTTTCAAGTTACGGTTCGCACCGCAAATCTCACACAAACCTTTACAATCTTCGCGGCAATAAACCCTTTCGGGCAGATTGAGCAAAAGCTGCTCGCGAACGACCTCGTTCAGGTCGATCTGGTCGCTCTCGAGCGCGTCTGCCGACAGATTTGCGGGATCGATCTCGTGCTCGCCGTCGACGCCGAAATGTTCCTTGTCAACAAACTCGACTTCAAAATCCAGCAGCAGCGACACACTTACCGGCTGTAAACAACGGCAGCACTCGATATCGAAGTTTGCTCCGATCTTGCCGGCAACCGAAGTTTGGAAGCCGCTCCGCGAGACCACGCAATTCAATTGAACCGGTCCGGTCAATCGAGCGTGTTCGGCCTCGAGCTCGATGGAATCGGCAGCGAGCTCGATATCGACACTTTTCGAACGCCAGTCCGCAGCATTCAGATCGATGATCATTGTCAAATAATAACGCCTTTGCTAGCAAAAGCCGACAAAGGCAAAGCTCTAATTATAGCGGCTGGCAAGGGCGTGTCAAACGAGCAACCCGACTGCGCGGATCAGGAAACACCGCATCCGATAGCCTCGCCCAGCGTGGAAAACCCTTTTGCTTCAAGAATATTGGCAAGGCCGGAAGTGATATCCCGGGCGAATCGAGGGCCGCCGTAAACGAATCCGGTGTAAACCTGCAGCAGCGACGCTCCGGCGGCGATCTTTGCGAACGCATCTTCCGCAGTGAAAATGCCGCCGATACCGATGATCGGGAGTTTGCCGCCGCTCGCCCTGAAAATCACTGAGATCACTTCGTTCGATCGGGCTTTAAGCGGCTTTCCGCTTAAGCCGCCGCCGCCAAATGAATCTACATCCTTTGTCTTTAGACCTTCGCGTGAAATTGTGGTATTCGTCGCGATGACGCCAGAAAGGTCGAGTTTCATCGCGATGTCGACGATCATTTCGATCTCGGCTTCAGTCAGATCCGGCGCGATCTTTACAAGCAACGGCCGTGGGCCAAGCTCCTGGTTTCGCTTTTGCAACGCACTGAGCAATTCATCGAGGTTTTCGCCTTTCTGAAGATCGCGAAGGCCGGGCGTGTTCGGCGACGAAACATTGACCGCGATGTAGTCGGCAACAGGATGGACGATCTCGAAGCAAGCGAGATAGTTCTGAATCGCTTCGTCGTTCGGCACATCTTTGTTCTTTCCGATGTTTACGCCGACGACGCCCGTTCGTGGGCGCGAAGCTAAACGGGTTGCGACAACTTTTGCGCCATCATTGTTGAATCCGAGCCGGTTGATCAACGCATTATCCTTCGGCAGACGAAATAACCTTGGTTTTTCATTGCCCTTCTGCGGCTTCACAGTAACCGTCCCGACCTCGACCGAACCGAAACCGAGCGACGCAAGCCGATCGTAAACGACGCCGTTCTTGTCAAAACCTGCGGCTACACCGATCGGATTTGGAAATTCCAGCCCAAACCGTTCGATCGGCCCAAAATTGAATTCATTCGGATCCGAATAATATGGCGCTGCCATTCCCGCTTTCAGCGCTCGAATGCCCAACTCATGTGCCCGTTCGGCGTCAAGCCCGAATAGCACAGGCCGAATGATTTTTTTCCAAAGCAGCGACATTTCAGTTCCGCTGAATTCTAATGGAATGAATGGTATTTGCAAATCGCGAACTTCGAACCTTCAACTTTGAACTTTGAACCTCGCTTTGTTACGATTTGCCTTCGAATGGCAGACGAATTTCATCTGGTCGAGAAGTCCAGGATCATGGACGGCACGCGAATGAAGCGCGCTCTTTCGCGTCTGGCGAATGAGATAGTCGAGCATAACCAGGGCGCAAAAGATCTTTATATTGTCGGCATTCGGCGCCGTGGAGTACCGCTCGCCGAACGCCTTTCCGACAAGATCGAACAGCTAGAGGGCGTGCGGCCGCTGTACGGCATTCTCGATATAACGCTGTATCGTGACGATTTATCTACTGTCGGCGCGAACCCGATAGTGAATCGGACCGAGCTTGATACGGATATTGAAGGAAAGACCATCGTCCTGGTCGACGATGTTCTTTACACGGGACGTACGATCCGCGCGGCGATGGACCAACTAATGGATTTCGGCCGGCCGAAAAAGGTGCAGCTCGCCGTGCTGATCGACCGCGGTCGCGAACACCGCGAATTGCCCATACAGGCAGACTTCATCGGCAAGGTCGTTCCGACGAAGCAAACCGAAATAATAAAGGTGATGCTGAAAGAGTTTGACGACGTCGAGGCCGTAGGGATTTTCGAGCGGCCCGCTGAAGAACCGGCAAAGCAAGGTTGATCGCCTTGCTTTTTTTATGCGTGTGATCTTATGGATCAAAATAATAGTGGTTGGTATCGCAAGCGCAGTTATCTTCACCATCGCTGCTTTGGTGATCGATGAGGTAGTGCGACCCGAGCGAGAGATCCTAATGCTCAATTTGAAATACCTTGTTTATTTGATAGTTTTGATGACCGCTGCTGTTTGCGGATTGATAGTTTCACTTGCAATTTTGATCACCCGGTCACGGCGAATTTCTTTCTTTGTAGCTCTTTTCGTCGGTTTCACGATCTCTGTCGGTTTGATGAAAGGTGCGTTCGACATCTATTCGCAAACATATTTCGACGCCCCGATGTTTTATGCTGATCTCGTCCAGATCTTTCTCAATCTGGCAATTTATCCATTAGTGTCCTATTCGGTGTGGAAAATCTTTCAGAAGGAACTTATTTCCAATAATTGATGGATAAACCCTTTCGAAGAAGAGATCTGCTTGGCATTCGTGATCTTTCGGCCGCGGAAATCATAGGAATTCTCGATACTGCCGAGAACTTCCGAGAGATCTCGACACGCGAAGTGAAGAAAGTGCCGGCGCTTCGCGGCAAAACGGTCATCAATCTTTTCTTTGAATCCTCAACCAGAACACGAACGTCGTTCGAACTCGCCGCAAAACGCCTGTCTGCAGATGCGGTGAACATCAGCGTATCGTCTTCCAGCCTGAGCAAGGGCGAAACGCTCCTCGACACCGCTTTGAATCTCGACGCGATGGCGCCTGACTGCATAGTCGTTCGGCATTCGAGCGCGGGGGTGCCGCATCAGCTAGCCAAGGTCAGCAAGGCCGCGATCATCAATGCCGGCGACGGAGCTAACGAGCATCCGACGCAGGCCTTGCTGGACGCGATGACGATCCGCGAGCACAAAGGCAAGATCGACGGCCTCGAGGTCGCGATCATCGGCGACATCCTGCACAGCCGTGTGGCCCGCTCAAACATACACTTGCTGACCAAGATGGGTGCGACGGTGCGTGTCGCGGGACCGGGCACATTGGTCCCGAGGGATTTCTCTCATTTGGTGGAGAACGGCCTCGATGTCTGCAGCCATGTCGAAGACGCGATCGAGGGGGCCGATGTCGTGATGATCCTTCGAATTCAGCGCGAGCGGCAGGATTCCGCGTATTTCCCGACGCTTCGCGAATACGCGATCCATTACGGCCTAACGAATGACCGTCTGGACCTCGCAAAAAAAGATGCGATCGTCCTGCATCCCGGCCCCATGAACCGCGGCATCGAGATCGCGTCTGACGTAGCCGACAGCTCGCGATCGCTGATCTTAGATCAGGTCAAATACGGCGTCGCAGTCCGTATGGCGGTTCTCTATCTTGCGACCGGCGGAAGCATGAGCGGAAAATAACGTGTTTATGTCAGATAGACTTTTGATTTCTAATGGCCACTTGATCGATCCGGCGGCTCCCGAAAACACCGGAATGTCGGTACTTGTCGAGGACGGCAAAGTTTCGGCGTGGTTCGGGCCGAATGATACAGTGCCCCAGGCCGATGAGGTATTCGATGCTGCAGGGCTTCTTGTAGCTCCGGGCTTTATCGACATGCACGTGCATTTGCGCGAGCCGGGACAGGAGCACAAGGAAACGATCGCAAGCGGATGCTCCGCGGCCATTGCGGGCGGATGGACTAGCGTTTGCCCGATGCCGAATACGAATCCGGTCAACGACAACGCCGCGATCACGCGATACATGATCGAGCAGTCGGAACGCGCCGGCCTTGCGAACGTCTTCCCGATCGGCGCGATCACAAAATCGTCCGACGGCAGCGAGCTTGCCGAGATGGGCGAGATGAAAGCTGCGGGTGCGGTCGCAGTTTCTGATGATGGTCGTCCCGTACCGAGCGCCGGCATCATGCGCCGTGCGATGCAGTACGCAAAAGATTTTGACCTGCCGGTTATCGATCACTGCGAAGACAAATCGTTATCGGCCGGCGGCGTAATGCATGAAGGAAAGATCTCTTTGCTGCTTGGTTTGAAAGGAATGCCGGCGCTTGCCGAAGACATCGACGTCGTCCGCGACATCCTGCTTGCAAAGGAAACAGGCGCGCACATTCACATCGCGCATGTCTCGACAAAAGGCGCGGTCGAGGCGATCCGCATAGCGAAAAACGAAGGCATCAATGTCACCTGCGAAGTTACGCCGCACCATTTCACGCTGATCGATAAGGTTGTCGAAGGCTACGATACCAACACCAAAATGGCTCCGCCGCTTCGAAGCGAAGAGCATCTCGAAGCGATCATCGAAGGGATAAAGGACGGCACGATCGACGCCATCGCCACCGACCACGCCCCGCATCACGCAGACGAAAAGGCTCTCGAGTACGACCGTGCGCCGTTCGGCATCACAGGCCTCGAAACGGCGATCGGCCTCGCGTTCAATGAGCTTGTCCACAAAGGCGTCATCGGCCTCGAACGCCTCGTCGAAATGTGCTCGACAAATCCAGCAAAGATCTTTCGCCTGAAGGGCCGCGGCACGCTTACGCCGGGCTCGATAGCTGACATTGTCGTCATTGACCCGCAATTAAAATGGACGTACAGTAACAGCGAATCACGTTCGAAATCCAGGAATTCGCCGTTTGACGGCTGGGACTTTTATGGAGCAGCCGTTGCGACGTTCGTTGATGGAAAGCTCGTTTATCGGCGATGAACGAAGGCGTTATTTCCTTAAGGAGACATTGAAATGACTAAGACTGTTTCCATCATTTTCGTACTTTTATTTGCCTGCATTTTCGTTTCCGGCCAGATCAAAAGTGTTTACACAACGCTTGATCAAAAACATTGCAAAAGCCTGCCGCTCGATCCAAAAGAACACGAAGTGGATTACAAAGGTATTTGCACCGGCGTCGGCGGCTACAAGTTAAGGATCGCGAATTTCGACCTTCATCATATTCTCGACCTCGTCGCACCGGGCGGGAAGGAATTTAATGTCGGCATCGACTCGGCCTCGTATAATTTTCTAGGCACGAAAGCGGAATGGCGTGTACGCAGCGGCAAACCGTTCGCACTTATCGTCAGATACAACCTCGTAGGCGAAAATGCGAATAAGGTCGGCGAATCGGTTTTGATCGTTTCGAAGATCACAGCAAAAAGCGTGTGTGTGATCGGGAGGATCGAGGGCAGCAAAACGCAAAACGTTCAGGCGCGTGAACTTGCTGATTCCGGAAGCGCTAAGCCGTGCATGTCTGACAACTGATTTCTTCTACGTTGTCATCTCGTTATAAAATGCCCGAAACGTCTTGGGCTTTTTACTCGGAAACGGTGAAACAAAACTAAATGGAATGGATTAGCGACCCCAACGTCTGGATCGCGTTTGGAACGCTGACGGTGCTCGAGCTTGTGCTCGGCATCGACAACATCATCTTTATTTCTATCCTTTCCGGGAAGCTTCCGGCTGATCGGCAGCCGCGGGCGCGCTTTATCGGATTGTCGCTGGCGCTCGTAACGCGCGTGTTGTTGCTTTTTTCGCTTTCATGGGTAATGACGCTGACCGAGCCGTGGTTTCACTTATTCGATCACGGTTTCTCCGGACGCGACCTTATCCTGATATTTGGCGGGTTGTTCCTGATCGGAAAATCGACGCACGAGATCCACGGCTCGCTAGAGGGCGAACCAGGAACCGAAATAAAAAAAGTTTATGCCTCGTTCGCCAGCGTTATCGTGCAGATCGCATTGCTCGATATCGTGTTTTCGCTCGACTCCGTGATCACGGCGATCGGAATGGTCGACAAGGTTTGGATAATGATCGCCGCGGTCGTCGTTTCGATCGTTGCGATGATGTTCTTTGCGGGCCCGATTGGGGCGTTCGTCGAACGCCATCCGACCATCAAAATGCTGGCACTCTCGTTCCTTCTTATGATCGGATTTACTCTGGTCGTTGAAGGGGTCGAGTACCATATACCAAAGGGCTATGTTTATTTCGCCATGGCATTTTCGGTCTTTGTCGAGTTCCTAAATATTCGTTTGAGAAAGAAAGCGAAGGTCGTCGATCTGCACGACGCCTATCACGAGGAGCGAACGGCCGGGCAAAGCGAATGACCGCGGAGGCGTTGTAATGAAGTATTTGCAGCTTGGATTTCTGTTGACGATGATCTCGATGTCGATCTTCGCTCAAAGCGATATCAGGAAGGTTGATTTCAAAAACTTTACCTATCTCCCGCATTGCGCCGGTGAAGAAACTCAAAAGCTCACGGTAAAGAATGGCGAGTACTCAATGAAAAAGCAGATGCAGGAATACGTCGACCGCTTGTATTTCAACATCTTTGCCGTGACGTACGGTGATATCGACGGCGACAAAACCGACGAAGCTATCATTCTCAGCACTTGCAATACTGGCGGGACCGGAAATTTTTCCGAAGGATTTATTTACAAGCTTCGCGGTGGAAAACCGCAACTTATAGAAAGGATCGGCGGCGGCGACCGCGCGTACGGCGGCCTGCGAACAGCAAATGTCGTGAACGGATTATTGGTCGTTGAGCGAAACGACCCGGGCGAAGACGGCGCGAACTGCTGTCCCGAATTGATCGAAACCCAGAAATACAAAATGACGAATGGCAAACTAGTCGAGTTTGGTGATGCAACAAAACGGCCGATATACCAGACGGAGCGTGTCTCTTTTGACCGCGGCACGAGCGGCAAGACGATGACGATAAGCGTTGCGGCCGGAGACGGCAAACGATTTTTGGTCGGCGCAAAGGCCGGCCAGCATCTCACCGTTTCCGCCGGAAACACGAAGGCGCAAATTCATCTGCTTGAAGACGCAAGGGTCACCGAAGGCGTCAACAATTGGGTAGCCGTATTGCCCAAGAACGGCGATTACACGATCGAAGTGGTTAACCCGACTGACGAAGCGGTAACCGTCGTCTTAATAATAAAGATCCAATGAAAACAAAAAGAGTTTTCTCCGCGCTTTTCGCGTTTATTCTCGCATTCGCAAATGGTGGCATTTTCATCGCCGGCCAGCCTGCAGCTCCGCGATATGACCTGGTGATCATCAACGGCCGGATAATCGACGGAACCGGAAACCCATGGTTTCGGGGATCGATCGGAATCAAAGATGGCCGCATCGCACGGGTCGGCCGCATCGATGCTTCGGAAGGCTCGACTGTGATCGATGCAAAGAGCCAGATCGTTGCGCCGGGCTTCATCGACGTTCATGTTCACACAGAAGATATTTTCGAAAATCCAACCGCAGAGAATTTCATACGAATGGGCGTCACGTCGCTTGTGACTGGAAATTGCGGCGGTTCGACCACGAACGTCGGCGAATTTCTCGGCCGATATGAAAAGACGCCGCTCACGGTGAATCTCGCAACACTCATCGCGCACGGGTCCGTTCGTTCAAGTGTAGTCGGGCTCGATAACAGGACGCCAACGGCTGATGAGCAGAAGCGAATGGATGAAATGGTCGAAAAAGGAATGCGTGAAGGCGCAGTCGGCCTGTCGACGGGACTGATCTACGTTCCCGGCACCTACGCGAAGACCGATGAAGTGGTCGAGCTGGCGAGATCGGCGGCGAAATTCGGCGGCGTTTATGCCAGCCATATTCGCAACGAGGAAGGCAAGGTCGTCGATGCGGTCAACGAAGCCATAAACATTGGCGAACAAGCGAACATGCCGGTTGAGATATCGCACTTCAAGATCTCTTCAAAACGGTTGTGGGGCCAAAGCAAGACGACGATCGGCCTGGTCGAGGCAGCCCGTGCACGAGGACTTACCGTGACGGTCGATCAATATGCTTACACGGCTTCATCGACGTCGCTTGATTCCAGAATGCCGAGCTGGGTGCTTGCAGGAGGTCGTGCCGAAGGGCGAAAGCGGCTTGCAGATCCGGCAACTCGTGCAAAAGTGGTCGACGATATGAAAAAGGAATTAAAGGATCGCGGTTTCAAAGACTACAGCTACGCATATGTCGCCAGTTACGGCGCCGACCCAAAACTCAATGGAAAGAATATTGCTGAGATCACACAAGAAGTTCGCAAAAAGAAGAAGCTAGATGACCAGATCGATCAAATACTCGAAATGTACGACAAAGGCGGAGCGTCGATGGTATATCGGTCGATGAACGAAGACGATGTCAAAAATATTATGCGTCAGCCGTTTACGATGATCGCTTCAGACAGTGGCGTTCGGCGTTTCGGTTCCGGCGTTCCTCATCCCAGGGGAACCGGCAATAATGCCCGTGTCCTGGGTCGTTATGTTCGCGAACTAAAACTGATCACTTTAGAAGATGCGATCCGAAAGATGACCTCGCTGCCTGCTCAGACATTCAATTTGCGCGACCGCGGGCAGATTCGGGAAGGGTTCGCCGCCGACCTTGTAATATTTGACGACACAAAGGTCACCGATAAGGCTACTTTCGAACAGCCGCATCAATACCCGGAAGGGTTTTCGGGTGTTATCGTAAACGGCTTGCTAGTCTTCGATGGTAGTAAATTGACCGGTGCGATGCCCGGAAAACCGCTTTTTGGTCCGGGAAAAACTGACTAATGTGTGGTGCGGGAAATTTATTGAATTCGCAACGACACGAGTCGACTGTGATGTTGACTCGCAAAGTAATACTGATCGCGCGGTTTGAATTCTCAGAGTTTCGTTTGAGCCGATATAGAAAATTCATCAGGCGAAGGATATGAAAACTCCACCGGCGTCTGGTTTGTTGGGTGTCTGAATCCTAAGAAAAATGCATGGAGGCAGAGCCGTCGGAACGCTTGGCCGCCGCGTTGTTCGTCGCCGACAATTGGGTGACCAATAGATGCGCAATGAATCCGAAGCTGATTCGTCCGGCCGGTGATTGGCTCTAATTCAAGTAACGTCGTGTCCTTACGGCGTTCAAGCACGCGAAATGTTGTGACCGAAGGCTTTGCACCTTCTTTCACATCCCAGATCTTGCGCTCGGCGAAACGGCCGATCGGCGCTTCGATTTTGCCGGAATTGGCGGAAACCAATCCGTCAACCAGTGCAAGGTACTTCTTTTCGACTGACTTTCGCTGAAACTGTCTCGCAAGCAATCGATGCGACCTTACATTTTTTGCCACGACCACCAGACCAGAAGTTTCCTTATCTAGCCGATGAACCAATCCGGGCCTGATCGCCTTATCTGGATCGGCGTGATTCAAGTGAAATACAAGCGCATTCAACATTGTCCCGTTCTTATCACGATGGGTGGGATGAACGAGCATACCAGCCGGTTTATTGACCACCAGCAGCTCGCTGTCTTCGAATAGTATCTCCAGCGGTATTAATTCGGGCCGCATTGCCGTTTCTCTATCAAGATCAAGCCGGATCTCTAGAAAATCGCCGGTCTTTATGGGTTTCCCTTTGTTTTCGACGCGGCCGTTCACCTCGCAATTCTCGCTTTTGATCACATCGCGAATGTACATTCGGCTAAGACCGGGAAATGTATCAAAAAGATATTCCTCCAGCCGAATTCTGCCACGCCCGGCATTAACTTCTACGTGTATTGTCTTTATCGCCATTTGGCCGAACTTGTCACTTTTGTTGTGCTTAAATATTGATGCTACAAAAATGTACTAAATCTGGCAGTGAAAGTCGCAAATCCTTAATAAAAATGATATGTTCGCTTTTCAAACTAGATGCAGCCTGTAACTTCAACTTCGCCGATCGGCCTCCTCATCGACATAAATGATCAGTTTTCGCGTTCCGAAGACGTTCGGTCGAATATTCGGAACGCGCTGGAAGTACTTTTGCGCGGCCTTTCCGCCTCCTATGCATTTTATGCCGAAGTAAAGGATAACGGAGAACTGGGACTAGCGGAATCTTATGGACTCGGTTTGTCCGATTTCAGACGGCTTGAGACAAATATCAATGCTGAGAGCTTCCGAGGGGTCTTAGCAAATAAGAAATCCACACGGATCGATCCCGACGATTTTAAGGAACTCAATAAAGAGGCCGCAGCCCACAACACGCGTTTTTTAAGTATTACCCCGGCAAGAGCCGGAAACGGGATCTTGGGAATCGTCGGCCTTTGCTTCGGATCTGGTTTTTCTGATCATTCCAAACTACTTGAGCTCTTCGGTGCGATGGTCGCGCAAGCATTGCGGATCGAGCAGAACATTCGCGGGGAACGCGAACGTCTTCGCGAAGAAAATACGCATCTAAAGCAGGAGCTTAAAGAGAAATACGATTTCTCGCACATTATCGGAAATTCGAATCCGATGAAACTCGTTTACGAGCAGATCACACAGGTGGCTAAATCGAATGCGACCGTTCTGCTTCGCGGCGAAAGCGGCACCGGTAAAGAGATGATCGCAAACGCGATCCATTACAACAGCCTTCGGTCGAAAAAGCCGTTCATTAAGATCAACTGTGCCGCTTTGCCGGATACATTGATCGAATCAGAGCTTTTCGGCCATGAAAAAGGTGCCTTCACTGGTGCCGATCGTTTCAAGAAAGGGCGGTTCGAATTAGCCGAAGGCGGCACTCTATTTCTAGACGAGATCGGCGATCTTCCGCTGCAAACACAAATAAAACTACTTCGAGCCGTTCAGGAGCGCGAATTTGAACGCATTGGCGGCACCGAGACGGTAAAAGCGAACATTCGGCTTATTACCGCGACCAACAAGAATCTTGAGGAGGCTATGGCCCGCGGCGAATTTCGCGAGGACCTTTATTACCGGCTGAACGTCTTCAGCATTTTTCTGCCGCCGCTTCGTGAGCGAAAATCGGATATTCTGCTTCTCGCCGAACACTTCCTCGAGAAATATGAGATCGAACATAATAAGCGAATTCGCAGGATCTCCACTCCTGCGATCGATATGCTGATGACCTATCACTTCCCCGGCAATGTCCGCGAGCTTGAGAACGCGATCGAGCGTGCAGTCCTCGTTTGCGATTCGAACGTAATTCACGGCCACCATCTCCCACCGACGCTTCAGACCGCCGAGATTTCCGGAACGGTTACTGACCTTTCGTTGGAATCTGCAGTCGCCGCATTTGAACGCGATCTTATTCAGGACGCGCTAAAATCCAATAGCGGAAACGTCGCGAAAACAGCCCGCGTACTCGATTCCACGCCGCGCATCCTCGGCTACAAGATAAAGAGATACGGAATTGATACAATTCGATTTCGTAAATGACCCCATCGGAATTCCTTAAAAGCGACGTTCCCGACCCCGAAGCAGCGCATCGTTTTGTCCAGCAACTTGGCGAGAAATTTCCGGCCAAAGCTGCGATCCTGAACAAGGACGAAGCTCTTCGATCTGACGTCTTAAAACTAGTTTCTTGCAGTCCTCTTTTTGCGACTACGATTCTTCAAAACCCTGAACATATTTCATGGCTTGGACGTGAGCGTCTCGATTCAAAGGTTCGCGACAAACCCGCGCTTTTGGAATCGCTTGCGCGTTTTGCATCAACACATTCACAACTCGAACCGCATGTTGTGCTAGCACGATTTCGACGGCGCGAACTGATGCGAATATTTCTCCGCGACCTGCGGCGACTTGCCACGATCGCCGAAGTTACCGAAGAGATATCGAACCTCGCCGACGCGATTCTCGAATATTCGTTACGTTTGTCGGAGCAGGAACTTGATAACCGCTATGGCCCCCCGCAGGAAACTGACGAACGCGGCCGGCTAAGGCCAGCACGACTCTGCATCGTGTCGCTTGGCAAGCTTGGTTCGAAAGAACTGAATTACTCATCGGACATCGACATCCTTTTCATCTATTCAAAAGAAGGAAAAACGTCTGGAGCCGGCTCGCGAGGGGCGGCCGCGAATATCGAATACTATTCAAAGCTGGCCGAGGCGATCGTCAAACTTGTCGGCGGCCAGGGCGGCGAAGGCGCTGCGTACCGCGTCGACATGCGTTTGCGGCCCAACGGACGTGTCGGCCCTCTTGCACTGCCTCTTTCGGATACAGTCCGCTATTACCGACATGATGCAGCAGCTTGGGAACGGCAAGTCCTCATCCGCTCGCGTGCCTCTGCAGGCGACGAAGCGATCTTCCGTGATTTTTATTCTGCGGTCGAACCACATGTTTTTTCCACAGATACGAGTGTAGAGGATGCGATCGAGAACGTTCGGCTTTCGAAACAGAAGATCGACCTGGCAAAGCGGACTACCGACGGCATCGACGTTAAACTTGGTGCCGGCGGCATTCGCGAGATCGAGTTCATTGCGCAGGCGCTTCAGCTTGCTTATGGCGGCGCCGACCCGTGGCTTCGCGCGCCTCATACATTGATAAGCCTGACGCGGCTATCAGAACGCGATCACATTAGTCCGGCCGAGCACACTAAGCTGTTCGATGCTTACGATTTTCTTCGCCGCTTGGAACATCAACTGCAAATGGAAAACGGTTTGCAAACACATTTGGTCCCGAACGATGAACGGAAACAGCGGTCGATAGCGTTGCGAATGGGTTTTGCCGACGTTGCGAAATTCACCCGCGTCTTCGGCGCCAAAATGGCCGATGTCAGTCGCACATTCCAACGTGTATTTGGTTCTTGTCCGAAAATCGACGTCGAGGTTTCGAATGCATCGCGGTTGCCTGAAAACGAAACGCCGAGGACTGTCGCAGAATTTGATACGGCCGACATTTTGTCAAAAATCAGGAAAGCTGCTCCGCGGTTCGCAGCGATCGTAGATCAGCGTCCCGATATTCTGAACGCGGGCGTCGAAGGTTGCACAAATCGTCCAAAACGCCATTTTTCGGATCGGCTGCTGAAAGCCGTTTGCGACGCAGATGATTTCGGTGAACGTCTTGGTGCTCTGCGGCGTGAGTGGGCAAGTTGTCTTATCGAGATCGTAGCTGCTGACGTCGACGGAAAACTTTCGCTTGATGAGTGTAAAAAGCTGCAGACCCAACTCGCCGAAGCCAGTATTCAAGCCGCGTTTTGGACAATGTCCCGGGAACTCCTCGCCCGTTACGAGATCGAAAACGGCCACATTCCGCTTTTCGCTCTCGGACTCGGGAAGCTGGGCGGTGGTGGAATCGATTACGATTCCGATCTTGACCTTTTGATGGTCTACGATGACACTGCCTGGCGAAGAATATCACAAAATTCGCCGGCCGAGTTTTTCGCAAAATCGGTCGAGATCTTCACGACGGTCCTTTCGTCGGTGACTCGCGATGGCAGCCTTTATCGCGTAGACCTAAGATTGCGTCCCTACGGCTCAAAAGGTATGGCGGCGATTTCGACCCAGGCCTTGCTTGATTACATTCGAAACGACGCCGAGATCTGGGAGCTGCTTGCTTTCGTAATGCTTCGCCATGTCGGTGGCGATCCGGATTCCGGTGAGGTGCTTGAATCGGAACTCCGTAAAACGATCTTCGACCGAGCTTCCAAGCTTTCGAAAGACGAGATTTCCGCTGAAACACGACGAATTCGCCTTGCACTGGAAAAGCAGCGAGGAAAAACAAAACGTCCCAAAGACGTGGACATCAAGTACGGATCGGGTGGCCTTCTGGACATTTATTTCGCCGCAAGATATCTGCAGCTCGCGAACAATATCCCAAACGATTCGTCAGACCGTTCGACGCCCGCCACACTTCGGCTTCTGCTAGATCACGGCGCTACGTCCCAGGAGATCCACGACGAACTACTCGCCGGTTACAATTTCCTTGCGTACCTCGATCACTGCTTGCGTCTTGTGATCGGCCGTACGACCCGATTACCGTCCGGAAACGAAAGAGCACTTGAAACGATCGCCGACCACATGCACCTCGGAACTACAAATGAGTTATTCGGTCGGCTGACGTTACACCGCCTCCAGATTCGGTCCGCCTTCGAATCCATCGTTGGTCCAGGTTAAGCTTTTGGTCCGGATTTAACACTTGCCAGGCAGGATCTGACACTAATGTTTGCTATAATTTTGCGAATCTTAAGCAACCTTAAATCCCTGATCTGAAAACGACAATTATGAAAATCTGTGTCGCAATGTTCGCGGTGGCGTACACGTTTTGTACTTTCGTTTTCAGCCAAACCGAGGAGAAATTCGATTTCTACACCCGCGGTGAATATAAATCGAACGTCCCGCGGCCGCAATCGTTATTGCGGTTCGACGTCGGCGATCACCAAACGACGTATGGCCAGATGGAACAGGTGATCAATGCGATCGCCGCGGCGGCACCCGACCGAGTGAAGATCTTTGATATCGGCGAGACGAATGAACATAGGATGCAGCACTTGGTCGCGATCTCGGCTCCGGAAAACATCGTGCGTCTCGATGAGATAAAAGCTCAGAATGCTCGACTTGCCGATCCGCGAAAAACGTCGGCCAGCGAGGCAGCCGCAATTGCTCAAAACAACCCCGCGATCGCATGGATGGCATACACGATCCATGGCAACGAATCTTCGTCATTCGAAGCGATGATGCAGGTGATTTATCAACTCGCCGCCTCGAATGAGCCTACGACGCTTGATATTTTGAAAAATACCGTCGTCCTTGTTCTCACGGGTGAAAATCCGGATGGCCATGAGCGTTTTGCCACATGGTACAACTCGGTAGCGATCGGCGACCCAAATCGCAACGCAATTGAGCATCGCGAGCCATGGTCGATATGGGGCCGCGTCAGCCATTACAGGTTTAATCTGAACCGCGACACGCTTACGTTTTCGCAGAAGGAATCGCGGAACATGCAAAAGGCGTATATGGAATGGAATCCGCAGCTTGCGGTCGACCATCATGGCCAGCCGTCGCAGTATTTCTTTCCGCCGGTTTCGCTTCCGATAAACCCAAATCTGCCGCAGCCGCAGTACAGCAAATGGCTTGACGTTTACGGCCGGGCGAATGCCGCCGCGTTCGATCGGAACAAATGGGATTACTACGTTCGCGATGTTTACGACGCGTTTTATCCGGGATATTGGGACATGTACCCGTCGCTGAACGGCGCATCCGGGATGACGTTCGAAACCGACGGCGGCGGGCCGAAAGGGCTTCGCTGGACGCGTGATGACGGCACGATCGTCACGTTCCGCTCGTCGATCGCGAAACACTACGTCGCCTCGATAACGACGCTTGAGGCCACGGCGAAAAACAAGGTCGAACGCATCAAAGATTTCTACGATTTCCGCGCGAAAGGAATGGCGGCGAATTCATCGGCTAAATTGAAACGCATTGTGATCGACCCGACCTCCGATCGCGTGAAAGCGGCCGAGCTTGT
>QHXS01000115.1 GCA_003223975.1 Acidobacteriota bacterium | reverse complement strand
CAAGCACACCAAGACTCAGATCATCTGCCAATCATGACAACATTGCAGCTCAACATCCCAAGGACACAGCAGGCAACAAGGAAGAACTGGGCTTTGCTTGATGAGAAGAAGTTCCTTGAATTCCTCACCCAACACCTTCAAAACACACCACCTGAGCTCAGAAACAGACAGGATGTGGAGAATACTCTTGCCCATATCACAGAGGTCCTACAACAAGCCATTGCAGAAACAGTACCCAATACCAACATCACCAAGTGGTCACGACCAGGATTCACCCAGGAATGCAAAGATCACATCCAAGAAACCAAGAGACTCCGAAGGGTTTGGCAAAGGGAGAGGACTGAGGAAGCCTGGGAGGAATACAAGAGGGCCAGGAACAGCAAAGGCCGCTTCATCAAGACTCAACTGCGCCAAATCCATCGGGACAGTGTGGAAAAAGCAACTCAGGACCCTGCTGGACTCTGGAAACTGGCAAAATGGGCCAAGAATAGAGGCAACAGTCGACAGGGCTTTACACCTGCTATCCAGAGACCAGATGGTACAACTGCACAGAATCCAGATGAAAAGACCAAACTGCTAGCCAACTCCTTTTTCCCCAAACCACCAGAAGCCAACCTGGAGGACATTCAGAATTTCAACTATGAAGCCTGCTATAGCAAGATGAGGACATACAGGAGCCACAACCTTAACCTGCCATCAGGAGACAGGG